>JBEIUL010000528.1:0-1850 GCA_040374395.1 Phycisphaeraceae bacterium | reverse complement strand
GATCGATTCGCGGTCCGCTGGACGGAGGCAGGAGGCCTCGAGCAGATCACCGGTTCGCTTCTCTCTGTCGGAACGCAGTACGGCGTCGTCGGCATCTCGTCCGACGGATCGACCATCTGGGGCGAGAACTGGCGCTGGACCGAGAAGGGCGGCTACCGGTCGCTGTCCAGCATCCTTCCCGGCGACTTCCACGTCTTCGGCTGCTCGGCCGACGGCAACACCATCACGGGCTGCCGCGGCACCTACGGCACCGGCCCACTCGACTTCTTCCGATGGACGGTCGGCGACGCAGCGCCCGAGATCCTTCCGCGCAGCGTCCAGAATCCCGAGGGCTACTTCTACTTCAACACCATCAGCGGCGATGGAAGCACCGTCGGAGGTCTCGCCCGCGGCCCCGACTACACCAGTTCGGCCGTCGTGATCAACTCGAACGGCGTGATCAACCTGACGCCGACTCAGGCTCAATCCAATCTCGTGTGGGATCTCTCGAGCGACGGCTCGGTCGCCGTGGGCATGGAGTTGCTGCCGCCATCCAGCGTGCGTGCCTTCCGATGGACCGCGGAAGGCGGCATGGAAGCGGTCGGCCCGAGCAACTCGGACTGCCGCGCCTGCAATGCCGACGGCACCATCGTCGGCGGCAGCCGTTTCATCTTCGGCGTGCCCGGACTGATCGCGTGGATCCGCATCGGCGACGCGCCATGGACCGACCTCGAGCAGTACCTCACTGCCGAGCAGGGGCTTGGCGCCGAACTCGACGGCTGGAGGCTCGAGTCGGTCCAGGACATCTCCGCCGACGGCCGAACCATCGTCGGCAGCGGGTTCAATCCCGAAGGCTGCGAGCAGGGCTTCCTCGTCCGCATCTCGCTCCCCGGCACGAATGACATCGCAGACCTGAATGGAGACGGCCGCGTCGATTCGCAGGACCTCACCATCCTGCTCGGCGCATGGGGCCTCTCGGGCGGCCCGGCCGACATGAACCGGGATGGCCTCGTCAACTCGGCCGACCTCACGATCCTGCTCGGCCGCTGGAACTCCTGACCGCCCCGCCGACAACCGGAAATCGTGCCCACGCGGTCCGGACCGTGAAACTCACGACGGAGCGCGGGTCTCTTGGGCCTGCTGCAAACCCCCGCTGCCGACCAGCGGCTCCGTCCCGGTCACGGCGCGAGGCGAATCCAGACCTCGCTCCGCACCAGCGGAAGCGGATACTCGACCACGAGGCGGAAGCGCTCGAACTCGTCGGGGTCGTACCCAAGCATCTCCAGCGAGCGAAGGCCCAGCGGCACGGCGAAGTCCTCGCCGGCCTTCCCTCGCTTCCGATAGCCCTTGCCCATCGGCACGAGGTCGTCGCCCTGGTCCACCCGGCCACGGCCCGTCGGGTCAGGACCGTTCAGCTCGGGCTGCACCATCGGCGTCGCGTCGATCGAGAAGAACGATTGTGGCCAGACATCGCCGAAGGTCTCGCGATGCACGAGCACCTCGCGGAGCAGGACTCGCGTCGCCCGCGAGACGGTGTACGAGGTCAAGGTCCACTTCTCCGTCCCGGACTCGCGCGGCGCCGTGAAGTCGAGGTTGACGAAGCCGAACGCGAAGTCCATCGGCTCGTCGAGCGGGGGCGACTGCGGATCGAGCACCAGCGAGTGGACGCGTCCCACCCGCTCGAGGCGAACCAGCGACGCGACATCCGTGCAGAACCCACGGATGAGCGCCACGCCAGGGTCTTCCCCGATGGGGTCGCCCTCGAGGGTGATGCGGTCGAATCCCGTGTTCGTGTCGTCGCGGCCGCCGAACGAGAGGCTGTACACAACGCAAGAGCACACGACTGAACTCCAGACACAAACCCGAATCTC
>JBEIUL010000285.1:0-4037 GCA_040374395.1 Phycisphaeraceae bacterium | reverse complement strand
GCCGCACCTCGGCCGAGAGCGGCTCGCCCCGCCGGCGCTCGACGAACTCGCTCGCGACCGCGACGGTGACCGGGGTGGTCCCGCGCCCGAGCCGCATCCGCACCTCGCTCGAGGTGCGGATCCGCCCGCCCTCGGACTCGCTCTCCTCGACGGTGGTCACGCTCGAGCCGCACGGCTCGCCCGCGAGCGAGAGCCGGAACCACTCCCGCGAGACGACCGTCCAGCCGTCGCCACCGAGCGCCGCCGGTGCGACGCCGAGGGCGAACGCGATCGCCGCGAGCCCGATCGCCAGGAGCGCGTCCCGCCGGTCAGCCATCGAGCCTCTTGAGCAGCGGGAACGCGATCACGTCGCGGATCGACGGCCGGTCGGCGAGCAGCATCACGAGCCGGTCGACGCCGAGGCCCATCCCGCCCGCCGGCGGCATGCCGACGGTGAGGGCCTCGAGGAAATCCTCGTCGAGCGTGCGGAACGCCTGCTCCTCCTCGTCGGCCCCCTTCAGCTGCTCGGTGAACTTCGCACGCTGCACGTCGGGGTCGTTCAGCTCGGTGTAGGCGGGGCCGATCTCCATGCCGGCGATGAAGAGGTCCCACCGCTCGCACCACGCCGGATCGTCGCGCCTCGGCCGCGTGAGCGGAGAGATCGCGCTCGGCCAGTCGAGGACGAACGTCGGGCGGGCGGGATCCAGCAGCGGCTCGGCGAGCTCCTCGAAGAGCTCGTTCACGAGGAAGACGTCGTCGAGGCGGTCGGCGTCCTTGACGCGAAGGTCCCTCGCCTTCGCCCGCACCGCCGCGAGGTCGTCGGGCGGGAAGCCGCAGCCCTTGCGGAAGAGCTCGGAGAAGGTGATCCGCGTGAACGGCCGGCGGTAGTCGATCCGCAGCTCGCCGTAGGGCAGCGTCGGGGCGTCCTCGCTTCCCTCGACCGCGGCGCCGGCGGCCTTGCGCTCGAGCCACCGCTCGCGGGCGAGGGCATGCACGAGCCCCTCGACGAGGTCGAGCATCGTGCCGTAGTCGCCGAAGGCCTCGTAGGCCTCCATCGCGGTGAACTCGGGGTTGTGGCTCCGGTCGATCCCCTCGTTGCGGAAGTTCCGGTTGATCTCGAAGACCTTCGGCATGCCGCCGACGAGGAGCCGCTTCAGGTAGAGCTCCGGCGCGATCCGCATGAAGAGCGGCATGTCGAGGGCGTTGTGGTGGGTGATGAACGGCTTCGCGGCGGCGCCGCCGGCCATCGGCTGCAGCATCGGCGTCTCGACCTCGAGGTAGCCCTGCGCCTCCATGTGGCGACGGATCGAGCTCACGATGCGGCTGCGGAGCTGCATGGTCGCGAGCACGTCGGGATTCGCCCAGAGATCGACGTAGCGCTTGCGGCAGCGGGCCTCGGGATCGGTGAGCCCGTGCCACTTCTCGGGCGGCGGCGCGAGGCTCTTGACCGCGAGCGACAGGCCGCCCTCGCCCTCGCTCCAGATGCAGGTCTCGCCCTTCTGCGTGCGGCCGACGGCGCCCTCGGCGACGACGAGGTCGCCGTAGTCGAGCCGCTTCGCGACCTCGAACGCCTTCTCGGGCACCGACGACCTCGAGACGCTCACCTGGAGATCGCCGGTGTGGTCGCGGAGCCAGAGGAAGACGAGCTTGCCGAGATCGCGGTGCTGGACGACGCGGCCGGAAACGCGGGCCCGCGGCCGCGCGTCGACGATCGTCGTCGCGGGATCGGCCTTCGCGGCCTTCGCGCTCGCCTCGTGGGCGGCGTGCGCCGACTCGTCGAAGCGGGACCTCGCCGTCGCGAGGTCGACGCGGCCGTCGACGCGGCCGCCGAACGGGTCGATGCCGAGCTCCTCGCGGTAGCGTCGGAGCTTCTCGCGACGCGCCGCGACGAGGACGGACGCGTCGGCCTCGGGCGAGGCGCTGTCGGGGACGGCGGGACGGGCGTTCGGATCGGTCATGGTTCGTTTCGGGGCTCGGGCCGGGAGGGAACGGGCGATGGTACCTTTCCCGGCCTTTCGCTCCGGTCCACTCCTTCCACCATGACCGACGCAACCAACATCCGCCGCATCGGGATCCTCACCGGCGGCGGCGACTGCCCGGGCCTGAACGCCGTCATCCGGGCGGTCGCCAAGACCGCGATGCTCCAGCACCGGATCGAGGTGGTCGGCATCGAGGACGGCTTCCTCGGGCTGATCGAGGAGCGGGTGCGCCCGCTCTCCTTCCGCGACGTGAGCGGCATCCTCAGCCGCGGCGGGACGATCCTCGGCACGTCGAACCGGGCCAATCCCGAGCGGTTCGCGGTCGGGAGGAATCCCGACGGCTCGCCGGTCTTCGCCGACGTCACCGACCGCTGCCTCGAGACCGTCCGCCGCCACGGGATCGACGCCCTCGTGGTGATCGGCGGCGACGGCACCATGGCCTGCGCCGCCCCGCTCGTGAAGCGCGGCGTCAACGTGGTCGGCGTGCCGAAGACGATCGACAACGACCTCGTCGGCACCGACATCACCTTCGGCTTCCTCACCGCGGTGAACACCGCGACCGAGGCCCTCGACCGGCTCCACTCGACCGCCGACAGCCACCACCGCGTGGTGGTCTGCGAGGTCATGGGCCGGAACGCCGGCTGGATCGCGCTCTTCTCGGGCGTCGCGAGCGGTTCCGACGTGATCCTGATGCCCGAGATCCCCTTCGACCTCGACGTGGTCGCCGACTCGATCGACCGACGCATGCGGAAGGGCGGACCGGGGTTCGCGATCGTCGCGGTCGCCGAGGGCGCGAAGCCGACGGGCGGCGAGCAGGTGGTGGCCCGGGTCGACCCGACCAGCCCCGACCCGATCCGCCTCGGCGGCATCGGGCAGCTGATCGCGGCCGAGATCGAGAAGCGCACCGGCGTCGAGAGCCGCACCACCGTCCTCGGTCACGTCCAGCGGGGCGGGCCGCCGATCGCGGCCGACCGGATCCTCGCCACGCACTTCGGCTTCCACGCCATCTCCACGCTCATGGCGGGCCGCCGGGGCCGGATGGTCGTCCGCCAGAACAACGTCTACACCGACGTCGACCTGCTCCACTCGGCCGGGAAGCAGCGCCTCGTCCGTTCCGACTTCCCCCTGATCACGGCCGCCCGGGCGATCGGGACCTGTTTCGGCGATCGGGCCCCGATCGAGCCGCCGTCCGGGGTACCCTCCGCGGAGGTCTGAGCCGACCGCTCGGCCGGAAACCACCTCGTGGACCCCGTCGTCTTCCTCGATCGCGACAACACCCTGATCGCCAACGACGGCGACCTCGGCGATCCCGCGGCCGTGAAGCTGCTGCCCGGCGTGGCCGAGGGCCTGCTGCGGCTGAAGTCGAGCGGCTTCCGCATCGTGGTGGTGACGAACCAGGGTGGCGTGGCCCGCGGTCGCTACGGCGAGAACGACGTCGAGCGCGTGCACCGCCGCGTGGCCGAGCTCGTCGACGCCTCCAGCGGCGGCGAGCGGGTGATCGACCGCTTCTACTACTGCCCGTACCACCCCGACGGCACCGTGCCCGAGTACCGCCGCGAGCACCCGTGGCGCAAGCCGCAGCCGGGCATGCTGCTCCAGGCGACGGAAGACCTCCGGCTCGATCTCGACCGCGGCTGGATGGTCGGTGACCAGCCGCGCGACGTCCTCGCGGGCCGCGCGGCGGGCTGCCGCACCGTGCTCATCGCCGCGAACTCCGAACCCGGTCCCGACCCGAACGAGGGCGGCGGCGACTTCCACGTCGCGTCGTTCGCGGCGGCGGTCGACGTCATCCTCGCCCATCGCCAGCCCGAGCCCGCCGAGGCGGCCCGGCGGCGCGAGCGGCGGGCGAAGGCGATCTTCGAGGCGAAGCCGCCCGCGGCGATGTCGGCGACGGCGACGCTGCCGAAGCGGAAGCGACGGCGCCGTTCCCGTGCCGCGGCCGCCGGCAGCCTCGAGCCGCTGAGGCGGGCGCTCACCGAGCTGCTCGAGGAGTTCCGCATCGAGCGGTCGCGGCGGAGCGAGTTCGGCATCCTCCGCATCGCCGCGGTCGCGGCGCAGGTCGTGACGGTCACCCTCGGT
>JBEIUL010000162.1:0-5867 GCA_040374395.1 Phycisphaeraceae bacterium | reverse complement strand
CGCGCAGGACCTCCACCCGAGCGGTCGCGGGAGCCGCGGCGACCGCCGATTCGAGCAGCTTTGCGGCCTCGCGCCCGCCGAGAAGCGCCGCCCGCACCCGCGGCCCCGGCCGGTCGCCCGCAAGGCGGGCCGCCTCCGCGGGCCGGATCCGGGCGAACCACTTGGCCATCGCCACCGTCGCGTCGTCGTCCGGCGCGGTCTCGATCGCCCTTTCCAGCAGCGACACCGCGTCGGCCTCGCGTCCGAGCCGCACCTCGGCCCACAGGCGGCGAGGCAGCGATCGCGACGCGGCACCGGGAATCGCATCGGCCCGTTCCCATGCGGCGGCCGCCCCCGCGAGGTCGCCGGTCCGCGCGAGCGCGTCGCCGAGCGAGAACTCGAGGTCGGCCCGCATGGCCGCGGGAAGTTCGGGCGGGGCATCCGCGACGGCCCGGGCGAGCACCTCGACCGTCGCGGCATCCGCACCCAGCGTCACCAGCGAACGGGCGAGCGCGAGATCGGCGACGGTTCGGGCCTCGCCGCGGAAGCCCTGGAGGCCACGGGCCCGCTCGCCCTCATCCATCGCATGGAGCGTCGCGAGCCGGTCGACCGCACGCGGCAGGTCGCCCCGCGACGCCGCCGCGACGCCGCTCGAGAAGAGGGCCTCGACGTCACCGGGCCGGATGGCGAGCAGGAGCTCGTGGCACTCGGCGGCGCGGGCGGCGTTGCCGATGCGTCCCTGGACGCGGGCGAGCTCCTCGAGGATCGCGGCGGAACCGGGATCGAGGGTCCGCGCCCGTTCCAGTTCGCTCGCCGCGACGAGCAGCTGGCCCTCGATCGCGGCGGCGCGACCCCGGACGTAGCGACGCGTCGCCTCGACGGCATCGATCGCCGACGCCGAACCGGCCGCGGGGGCCTGCGGAGGCTTGCGAACGCCAAGCGTGGCGCGGACCTCCGCCAGCGTCCTGGCCGCGAGCGACGACCCCGACGGCTCGACCGTTCCGGGCAGCACCAGCGGCGCGGTCACCGAGTCGATCGGCGCGTCGGCCTCACGTCCGGCGGCGTCACCGCCGGGCCGGGGCGAGGAGCAACCCGCGACCGCGATTGCGAGCGCGAACGCGAACGCAGGTCGCCACCGACGCGTCCCGCCGGTCCGCGTCGCGGGCTTCACTTCTTCTTGGCACCCTTCGACGCGGACGGCTTGGTCGCGGGCTTCGCGGCCGGCGCCGGCGGCTTGACCGCGGGCTTCAGGGCGGCAGGCTTCAGGGTGGCGGGCTTCAGGGCGGCGGTCGGCTTCGCTGCAGGCTTCGCGGCCTCGGGTGGCTTCGCCGCGGGCTTGGCGGCCTCGGGCTTCGCCGCCGGCTTGGACGGGGTCTTTCCGGCAGGCTTCGCCGCCTCGGCGGGCTTGACCTCGACCTCGCCCTGCGCCGCGGCCCGGATCCGCTCGACCCGCTGGTCGTGGTCGGCCTTCATGCTCGCCTGCGACCGGACCGTCGCGGCCTTCGTCATCGACTTCGCGTCCGCCTCCCACGCCGCGTCGGCGAACGCCAGGAGCGCCGCGTGGATCTTGCGGGCCTCCTCGGCGGTGCCCGCGATCTTCGCGAGCGCCGCGGCGATCTCGGCGGTGGTCGCCTCGCGGGTGGCGATCTTCGCCTCACGCAGCAGGTTCGCGGTCTGCTCGTCGAGCGGCACCGAGGCGTGACCGAAATGCAGGAGCAGCATCCGCGACGCGACGAACGGGACCATGCCGTCGAGCCCCTCGAGGAACGCCAGCTGCTTGCGGCGGTCGAGATCCTTCAGGTGCTCGAGGTCAAGCCGGTGCCGGGCCTGGAAGATCGCGTGCAGCGATCGCTTGAGGCGGTCGGCCCGCTCCTCGGCCATCGGGTACCGGTTCCCGAGGAGCGCCACGACCGCGGTCGGCACCTCGACCCGAAGCTCGTTCAGGTCGACGAACGACTTGCGGATCCGGTCGAGGGCGGTGGTCGCGTGCGAGGTCGCCGCCTCCCAGAGGAGGAACGACTGCACGAGCGTCTCGGCGGGATCTTCGGGATTCTCTTGGGCCTTGGCGGGCCGCTTGAGCAGGGTCTGGAGCTTCGACGCCGAGAGGGCCTCGGCCTTGGGTGACGGCTTCACGGTTTCTCCTCGGGAACGGACGGGGACGGGTCGCCGCCGGACGCGCCGCGGGCCGCACGCAGGGCCTCGGCGATCCCCGCCTCGCGGAGCGTGGCGGCGTCCAGCTCGAACGAAAGCCGCGGCACGGTGCGGAGCCGCGTCGACTTCCTCAGGTAGGCCGCCAGGTGCGGCGCCGCGCTGCGGAGCCCGGCGAGCGAGAGCGGGCCACGCTCGAGCGGAAGCACCGAGACCCGCACCGTCGCCTGGGCCCGGTCGGGCGAGAGGTCGACCCCGACCACCGAGACGAGCCCCTGCACGCGGGGATCGTTCAGGCCGCGGGCGATGCGGTCGCGGAGGGCCCGCTCGAGGATCGACTCGAACCGCTCGTCGCGGCCGCGGGGCGGCGCCCCCGCCTTGCCGAGCGGAAGGTCGGCCCAGCCGCCCGCGGGCGGCGGCGTCGATCCCGGTCTGTCGCGGTCGGCGGGGTGCATGGGCGTGCGGGTCCGATCGCGTCAGAGGGTGCGGGCCACCTGGATCGTCTTGTAGCACTCGAGCACGTCGCCGGCCTTGATGTCGTCGTAGCCGACGATCTTCATGCCGCACTCCTGCCCGGCCCGCACGTCCTTGACGTCGTCCTTGAAGCGCTTGAGCTGCTCAAGCCGGCGGTCCTTCTCGATGACGATGCCCCCGCGGGTGACGCGGATCTGGGCGTTCCGCTCGACGGTGCCGTCGGTGATGTAGCAGCCGGCGATCATGCCGACCTTCGAGATCTTGAAGACCTCGCGGACCTCGGCGTGGCCGAGCACCTCGAGCTTGAGCTCGGGGGTCAACAGGCCGCTCGCCGCCTTCGTGACGTCGTCGGTGAGGTCGTAGATCACGTCGTAGAGGCGGATCTCGATGCCCTTCGTCTCGGCCACCGCACGGGCCTTCGCCGAGCTGGTGACGTTGAAGCCGACGATGATCGCCTTCGTCGCCTCGGCGAGCGTGACGTCGCTCTCGTTGATCCCGCCGACGCCGCATTGCTTGACGCTGACCACCACCTCGTCGGTGCCGATCCGCGAGAGCAGCGAGCGGAGGGCCTCGACCGAGCCCTGCACGTCGGCCTTGACCACGAGGGCGAGTTCCTTCTTCTGGCCCTTCGCGAGGTGGGCGAAGATGTTGTCGAGGGTGATCTTGGGGGCCGCGAGCTCCTTCTCGCGCTCGAGCCGGCGACGCTCGTCGGCGGCCTCCTCGGCGGCCTTGAGGCTGTCGACGATGAAGAACTTGTCGCCGGCGTCGGGGAGGGCGTCGATGCCCGAGATCGCCACCGGAGTCGAGGGCCCGGCCTGCGGGATCCGCTCGCCGCGGTCGTTCACGATGTCGCGGACGCGGCCGAAGCCGCGGCCGCAGACCACGAAGTCGCCCTTCTCGAGCAGGCCTTCCTGCACGATGACGCGGGCGACCGGACCGCGGCCCTCCTCCATCTGGGCCTCGAGCACGGTGCCGCGGGCGTTGCCGCCCCAGTCGGCGGCGAGCCCGAGCAGCTCGGCCTTGTAGTCGAGCATGTCGAGGAGATCCTGGATCCCGTCGCCGCGGACGGCGCTGGTCCGGATGACCTCGACGTCACCGCCCCACTCGACCGGGTTGAGCCCGTGCTCGGCGAGCTGGCCGAGGATGCGGGTGATGTTCTTGTCGGTCGACTGCGGCAGGTCGATCTTGTTGAGGGCGACCACGATCGGGACCTCGGCGGCCTTCGCGTGGGTGATGCTCTCGATGGTCTGCGGCATCACGCCGTCGTCGGCCGCGACCACCACGATCGCGATGTCGGTGACCTTCGCGCCGCGGGCCCGCATGCTGGTGAACGCCTCGTGGCCGGGCGTGTCGATGAAGGTGATGACGCGATCGCGGTCGCCGGCCTTGACCGGCACCGTGAAGGCGCTCGTCGCCTGGGTGATGCCGCCCGCCTCGCCCGCCGCCACGTTCGTGTTGCGGATCCGGTCGAGGAGGCTCGTCTTGCCGTGGTCGACGTGGCCGAGGATGGTCACGACCGGCGCCCGCGGACGCTCGTCGGTCCGCTCCCGCTCGGTGAAGCGGCTCTCGATGATCTCGGCCGCCGAACGGCTCTGGGCGACCTTCAGCTCGATGTCGAAGTCCATCATGACCTCGACGGCCTTCTCGGTCTCGATGGCGCTGTTGATGTTCGCGACGGTCCCGCCGAGGAACAGCTTGCGGAGGATGTCCGCGGCCTTCACGCCGGTGGCGGCGGACAGTTCCTTGATGGTGATCGGCTCGCTCACCTCGATCGGCTGCGAGGCGTCGCGGCTCACGACCGGCCGCGGGCCGCCCGGCGTCTTCTTGAGCGAGTCGCGGCGGTGCTGCTTGAAGAAGCCCTCGGACCGGTTGAGGCGATCCTCTCGCTCGCTCCGGTCACGCTGGCTGACCCCGGGAACGCCGCCGCCGCGGGCCATGCGTCCGCTGCGGCCGCCCGCGTCGTCGCGGCGGCCGGTCGTCCGGGTGCCCGTGCCGGTTCCGGTTCGGGGGCCACCGGGTCCGGTTCCGGTCGAGGCCGAGCGGGGCTTCGGGAGGATGTCCGGCTGCTCGACGCGGATGACCCGCGGTCCCGAGAGCGCGGTCTTGGTCGGCGACTGGAGCTGCGGCCCGGCGGGCGCGACCGAGGTCGGCCGCGACGGGACGTTCATGACCGGCGGCGCGGTCGGAGAGAAGTTCGGGATCGACGGCGTCGGCCTCGGCGGCGTCGCGGCCGGGGCGGCACCACCCGGACCCTCGCCCGGCCGGGCGGAACCGGAGGCGGTCAGGCGGCCGGTCACCGTCGAGGGACGGGAGGGAGGCGCGGGCCGCTTCAAGGCGGCGGCCGCAGCCGGCGGGACCGGCGCGACCGGCGGAGGCACGGCCTCGATCGCCGCGGGGGCGACCGGCGCACCCACCGGTGCGGTCGGTGCCGTCTGGTCGGTCGGGGCCGCTGCAGGCGGAGCGGATGCCGGAGTCGCCTTTGCGGCCGGGGCCGGGGCCTTCGCGGGGGCGGCCTCGGCCGGCTCGGACTTCTTCACGACCTTGCGCGCGGCGGTCCGGCCCTCGGTCGCCTTCGCGGCGGGCTTCGCGGCCGAAGTCGCGTCGGGCGTCGCGTTGCGGGGCGTCGCCGCCTGGGAATCGTCGACGGGCACGGCCTCGGTCCCGGTCTCGACGGCCACCGCGGCGCCGCCTCCCGGGAACCAGTCGCGGATCGTCGCGGCGAGACCCGCGGAGATCGGCGACAGGTGCGTGGAGACGTCGGGGATCTCCTCCGACTGGCACTTCGCGATGATGTCCTTCGAGGTGACACCGAGCTCCTTCGCGAGCTGGTGGACCTTGAGGCTGGCCTTCTTCGTCGTCGACAAGATCTGGTCTCCTGGGTGCGTCCGTCCCTACGTGCTCCGCCTTCGTTCCTGACTGTCCGTCAATTCCCGCCGAGGATGCTGTCCGCCCGGCTCTCGGCCGCCTCGTCGGGAGTGACGGCCGCGGCGTCGCCGCCGGTCCCGCCCGTTCCGAGAATGCCTTCGGTCGCGGCGAACTCCGCGGCCTTCCGCTCGGCGTCGAGCCGCTGCTGCTCCTCCTGCTCGCGCTTGACGATCTCGGAGCGGGAGGCCGCGGCGGCCACCACCGCGTCGGCGAGCTCGGCGGTCATGCCGAGCTCCTGCTCGAGCGTGTCCGCGCCGATCTCCTCGACGTCGAAGACGCTGATCATGCCCAGCGCGCCCATGCGGTCGAGCAGGTCGCTCGAGACGCCGTCGACGCTGCGG
>JBEIUL010000403.1:0-2749 GCA_040374395.1 Phycisphaeraceae bacterium | reverse complement strand
GTCACGCTCCGGAACGAGGTCGGGATCCACCGCGGTTCGGGTCCCGAGAGGTCGAGCCACGCGAGGCCCGCGTCGCCGCCGCAGGCGAAGAGCGGGCGGGTCGGGTGCGGCGCGACGAGGAACGCCATGTGCACGTCGACCTTGTCGAGCCCGTCGAAGTCGAATCGCCGGCCGGTGGCGAGCTCGACCACCGCGTGCCGACCGTTCGGCCCGTTGATTCCGCCGCAGATCCACCGCCCGTCGGCCGAGGTGTAGGTCTCGCAGAGGAACTCGCCGCGCGGGCCGGTCCCGAAGTCGTGGACCGTCCGCACCGACCCGTCGCCGCCGCGGCAGGGGATCGACCACTCCTCGACCTTTCCCGAGAGCCTCGCGAACCGCACCGTGCGGTCACCGTCGCGGAACTCGGCCGAGTAGCACTCGTCGTGGCCGAGCTCGAGGTCCTCGATCTTTCGCATCGAGGCGACGTCGACGATCCGCACCCGGTCCATCGGACCGACCATCGCCGCGAGCGTCCCGTCGGAGGAGAGCCCGAGGGCCATCGAGTTGCCCGCGGGGATCTCGTCGCAGGTCCCGATCGCCTGGTCGATCTCGCCGCGGTGGACGCGGGCCGCCCACGGCTCGCCGAGCCCGAACGAGCCGAGCGACTCGAACGCCGCCCGCGCCGCCCGTACCTCGCCCGCCTCGGCCATGCGCTCGAGGTTCGCGAAACTCGCCGCGAACAGCGCCCGCGAGGTCTTCGCCTGCGCGACGAGGCTCGCGACGAGCGCGGTCGCGAGGGCCAGCAGGGCCGCGGTCGAGGCGAGCGTCACCGCGAGATTCCGCCGCAGGGCCTTCGCGACCCGTCGCGGCAGCGGCGTGGGGCGGGCGACGATCGGCTGGTCGGCGAGGGTCCGGCGGAGATCGGCCGCAAGGCTTGCCGCCGAGTCGTAGCGGTCGGCCGGCTCCTTCGCGAGCGCCGTCGCGACGATCACGTCGAGGTCACCGCGGCAGCGCGGCTCGCGACGCGACGGCGGCGGCGGGATCGTCTCGGCGATCCGCCGGATGCTGCCCGGCAGGTCGCCGCGATCGACGCGGTACGGAGGCTCGCCCGCGAGCAGCTCGTAGAGCATCGTGCCGAGGGCGTAGACGTCGCTGCGGTGGTCGATGGCCCGCCCGCCCGCCTGTTCCGGGCTCATGTTCGCGAGCGTCCCGACCAGGGCATGCCCGGTCTCGGCGAGCGAGGCGTCGCCGGCCTCGGGCTTCGCGAGCGAGGCCACGCCGAAGTCGATCACTTTCGGCTGGGAGTCGCGTCCGACGAGCACGTTCGCCGCCTTCAGGTCGCGGTGAAGGATGCCGCGGAGGTGCGCCTGGTGCACGCCGTCGCAGACCTCGGCGAAGCGGCCGAGCCGCGTCGCGAGCGACTCGCCCGACGACCGCCACCACTCGTCGAGGGGCTTCGCGTCGGGCACGAGCTCGAGCACCAGGTAGGGGACCGACGCGGCTGCATCGCCCGCGGGCCGGTGGATCCCCGCGGCGAAGACCCGGGCGACCGCCGGGTGGTCGATCCGCGCGAGCGCCGCCGCCTCGAGCCGCATGCGCCGCCGGGCGTCGGGCCCGAGGAAACCCGCCCGCAGCGTCTTCACCGCGACCGGCCGCCTCGGCTCGAGCTGCTCGGCCTCGTGCACCACGCCCATCCCGCCGCGGCCGAGCACGCGGCCGATCCGGCATCCGCCGATGACGTCGCCCGCCGCGAGCTCGAATCCGTGCGTCCCGTCAACGTCTTCGTCCTCGAAGGTCTCCGGGTCGGGCAGGAACCGGAGCAACTCGAGCACCTCGCTCGCGAGGGACGGATCACCGTCGCAACGCTCCGCGAGCCAGGACTGACGCTCGTCCGGCGGCAGCTCCAGCGCCTCGTCGAGTACGTCGGCCACCAGTTCGGGATCGGGCCGCTGCCCACTTCGCGCCATCCGGAACTCCTTCCGCTTTCGCCCCGCCTCGTTCAGCCCGCGGCGAGCCGCTCGGCCTCCTTCGCATCGTGTATGATCGCGATTATCGTATCCAGCCTCGAGAGCCGCAGGGCGGTCTCGACGTCGGGCTGCGGCGACAGGAGCACCAGACGCTTCCCCGCGACGGACAGGCTGCGGTGCGACGCGACCAGCAGCTGCATGCCCATCGAGGCCATGAAGTCGACCTTCGAGAAGTCGAACACCGTGCCTCGCTTCGCGGCGTTGACCCGGGCCGCGAGCTGGATGTCGATCATCGACGCCCCCTTGATGTCGAGGCGCCCCTCGAACGCAAGGACGAGCAGGTCCGGCCGATCGGTCGCGACGGTCAGGTTCATGGAGGAAGGGTACCCTCCGGCCCCGCGGGTCCCGACCCGGACCGGCCCCGATCGAGCCATTCCCGCCGGAGGATCGCCAGCCGGTCGTGGTCGCGGAACGCCCCGTCGATCTCGAGGAAGTCGCTCGAGAGCCCCTCGTGCCGGAAGCCGAGGCCGGCGGCCAGCCGCCGCGAGCGATCGTTCCCGGTGCGGACGTTCGCCTCGACCCGGTTCAGGCCGAGGTCGTGGAAGGCATGGTCGAGGAGCAGCCCGACCGCCTCGCGGCCGAGGCCCCGGGCCTCGTGGCCGGTGCCGATCCACCAGCTTGCCGCCGCCGAACGCATCGGGCCGAGGACGATCTGCCCGAGCGTGACCATGCCGACGATCGTCGCGTCGGCGTGCCGCACGACCGCGAGCCGGACGAAGTCGCGGCCCGCGGGCGCCGCGACC
>JBEIUL010000198.1:0-5123 GCA_040374395.1 Phycisphaeraceae bacterium | reverse complement strand
TCGAGCTTCCGCTTCAGGAGCGTGACCCGCAGCAGGCTCTTCACGCGGGTGAGCAGCTCGAGCTTGTTCACCGGCTTGGTGAGGAAGTCGTCGGTCCCGCTCTCGACGGCCCGCTCGTAGTCGCCGACCTCGTGGAGGGCGGTGACCATGATCACCACGATGTCGCGGGTCGCCGGGTTCGCCTTGATCTTCTGGCAGACCTCGAAGCCCGACATCCGCGGCATCATCACGTCGAGAAGGACGAGGTCGGGCCGGTCGCGCTCGACCGCCGCGATCGCCTCGAGGCCGTCGCGGGCGGTCGAGATGCGGCACGGCAGGCCCTCGAGATAGGCCTGCACGAGCTCGAGGTTCTGGAGGTTGTCGTCGACGAGCAGGATCCGCGTCCCCTCGAGGCTCAGATCGCTCTCGTTGGGGGCCTCGGCGACCGCCGGCGTGGACGGGGTGGTGTTCATGGGGTGGGCTCCGCGGACGGAATGCTATCGCTTGGGCGAACGGACTTCGCCCCGGGCCCCGCCGCGGGGGCCTCGACGGCGGCGATCGCGGCCGCGACCTCGCCCTCGAGCCATTCGGCGAGATCCGGACGGGAACCGACCTGCCACGCGTGGACCGTGCCGTCCGCGCGAACGATGACCGTGACGGGAATCGCCCGCAGGCGGAACGCCGCGGTCGCGAGCCCCCTCTCGTCGACGAGGCTCGGGAACGCCGCGGGATCGATGCCCATTCGGCGGTACGACTCGAGGACGAGGTCTCGCCGCGCGGCCCCGGCCGCTTCCTCCATCACGTTCACCGGAAGCACGACGACCGGCAACTCGCGCCGCTTCGCGTCGGCGGCGAACTTCGCGACCTTCGGCAGGCCCTCGCGGCACGGGCCGCACCAGCTCGCCCAGAAGTCGAGCACCACGACGCGGCCGAGGTGATCCTCGAGGTCGACCTCGCCGCCGGCGATCGACGGCAGCCGCAGTTCGGGCGCGGGCGTGCCGATCTCGGCGGCGGGGGCGTCGGCGCCGGGCGGCGGGCCCTTGGGCAGCGCGCCGATCGAGTCGAGCCGGGCTCGATCGCCGGGCTCGAGACGGATCCGAGCCGCGTCGAACGGCTCGGCGGGCACGGCGGTCTTGATCTCGTGGCGCATCGAGAGCGTGCCGCCGTCCGGTACCGCGTCGCCGCCGGTCACCGTCGCCTCGGCGGCGAGGAGGAAGCGGGTCGCGGGGTCGTAGTCGAGCGTGAGCCGCTCGTGCTCGGCCTCGAGGACGAGGCGGTGACGCTCGCGGCCGCCGGAGTCGAAGATGCGCTCGACCCGCACCGGCTTCACCCACGGTGTGCGGGGATGGAGCTGCATCGCGACCTCGTCGGCGGCATCCTCGCCGAGGACGATCGCGAGCGACGGAAACGGAAGTTCGATGAAAGCGGCGAAGAGCGTGTAGTAGGGCGAGCCGCCGTCCTCGGTCTCGACGTAGGCATCGGGGTTCGACTCGTGGATGACCGAAACCGTGCCTTCGGACATGCGGCAGTCAAAGCCGCGGAAGCGCACCGCGGCGCGGCGGCCTCCGAGCGAGTCGATCTCGATCGCGACGGGCTTCGCCTCGCCGCCCTCGCCCCCCTGCCGCGGCGAGGCCACCACCGTCACCGACTCGGCGATCACGAGCGAAGGCGCGGCGCGGTAGGCCGCCACGATCGCCGCGAGCTCGGCCGAGGCGTCGAGGTCGATCCGCTCGGGAGCGGGCGGCGGCGGAGCGGTCGCGGGCCCCTGGGCGGGCGACTGGCCCGGCGCCTGGGCCACCGCGAGAGCGAGACAGAGAAGGCCGGAAAGCGTGATCACGGACGCGAAGTGTACGGATCCCGCCGCCGCGCGAGAAAGCGGCCGCGGCAAGAGCCGCGGCCGCCGTGTGCTCGGTTGGGACCGTCCGGTCAGGGCGCTGTCAGGGGGTCTTGGGGGCGTCGGCCGGGGCGGCCTCGGGCGCCTTCTCGCCGAGGGCCGCGAGGGCGGTCGCCTTCAGGTCGTCGACGATCTTGCCGGGATTCTGCGGATCGATGCCGGAGTGGATCTTGATGATGGTTCCGTCGGGCCCGATGACCACGGTCGCCGGGATCCCGTCGAAGCCGTAGGCCTCGAAGACCTTGTCGTCGAGGTCCATGAGGCACGGGAAGCCCATCTTGTTCTCCTTCCACCAGTCGCCGGCCTTCTTGGGCCGGTCGGCCGCGTCGCCGTTCTCGATGGTGTTGATCGCGAAGACCTTGATCGGCTTGCCGCTCGAGGCCGCCCAGGTCGCGAACTCGTCGATGAAGGGCAGGCCTCGCTTGCACGGGCCGCACCAGGTCGCCCAGAAGTCGACCACCACGACCGAGCCCTCGAGCGAGGCGAGCGAGACTTCCTTGCCGTCGAGGTCCTTGAGGGCGAAGGTCGGGGCGTCCGCGCCCTCCTGCACCGACTCGCGGGGGGCCGGCATCATCTCCTCCATCGATCCGACGGCGGTGCGGGTTCCCGCATCGATGACGATCGCGGCCGCGAGCTCGTCGGCGACGACCGGGGCGAAGCCGAGATCGAAGTTGACCGCGAACGAGGGCGGGGCGCCGGGCGGCGAGAAGCGGGCCTTCGCCGAGGTGAGGAGCGAGGTCTTCGAGTCGAGCGTCACGACCGCGACGCCCTCGGGCGACGAGAGCAGTACGCTCGGCGCGCCGCCCGCGTCACGGAACCCGGCCACCGCGGGGGCGCTCATCACGCCGAAGGTGTACGGCTTCGCCTCGGCCGCAGCGGCCTCGTCGCCGTAGCGGAGCGTGAAGTGCGGGACCGGCAGGTCGAAGCCGGGAAGCGTCTCCGACAGCGTCTCCATGATGTTCCCGTCGAGCGGGACCTTCAGGTACTTGTCGGCCATCTGGTCGATGACCACGCTCACCGAGTCGCCGACGGCCGACATCGTGGCGCCCATCATCTTGAGCTGGGCGTCGGTGCCCTTGCCGAGGGCGACCTTGAACGAATCATCCTGGCCGCCCATCGGGCTCTTCACCGAGATCGTCACGGTGTCGGAGAGCGTCGGCGCCGACTTGTAGGCCTTCGCCGCGGTCGCGAGGGCCGCCTTGCCCTTCTCGATCGACTCGGGCGACCGGGCGGCGGCGTCGAAGTCCGAGCCGAGTTCGGGCGCTGCGGCCGGCGCCGCCGCGGGCGCGGCTTGCGCCGGCTGCACCGTGACGGGGGCGGGATCCTGCGCGAGGGCGGGTGAGGCGAGCACGAGGCCGAGCAGTGCGGCCGGAACACGACGGGTCATCGGAAACTCCGAGAGGGTCTTGAGGTGGAAGGTGATCGGGATTCGTTCGCGCCGCGGCCCTCGGGCGGCTCGACCGTGGATGGTTCCCGCCGGGCCGCGCGTGCGGCCGGTGGCGGCGCTCACCGGAGCGGACCGACCGGGTCCGCGCGGCCCGGGGAGGGCAGCCGAAGAAGGAGGGAGTGTACGGGTTCGCGGGAGACCGGATCGACCGCGTCCGGAGCGATCTCGCTCAGGGGGATGAGCACGAAGCCCCGCTCCCGCAGGCGGGGGTGGGGCAGGACGAGGCCGGGGCGATCCAGGACGGTCGGCCCGTCGAGGAGCAGGTCGAGGTCGAGGGTCCGGGGTCCGTTCCGCGGCTCGGTCGTGCGGTCGCGCCCGGCGGCCCGCTCGATCTCGAGGAACGCCGCGAGCAGCCGTTCGGGCGGGAGGTCGGTGCGGATCGTCGCCGCCGCGTTCAGGTACGGCCCCTGCCCCGGCGGCCCGACCGGGTCGGTCTCGTAGGCGAGCGAGACGCGGACGACCTCGACGTGACCGGCGAGGTCGGGGTGGCGGGTGAACGAGTCGATGGCACCCGCGAGGTTCCGCAAGCGATCACCGAGGTTCGACCCGAGCCCGACGTGGACCTCGCGCCCCCCGCTCATCGCGTCGCCTCGGGCCGGTCCGAGCTGGAATCCCAGATGAAGGACGCGTCGCCATGGCCGACGATCAGCAGGCGGAGCCACTGCATCGCGCTCTTCGCGCTCCGGTCGCGCACGGTCGCCCGGTCGCCGGGGAAGCGGAAGGCGCGGGCCGAGGCGCCGTGCGGCCCGGCGAGGCCGATCCAGACGAGGCCGACGGGCTTCGCGTCCGTTCCGCCCGACGGGCCGGCGACGCCGGTGATCGAGAGGGCGTAGGTCGAGCCGAAGCGGGCACGCACGCCGCTCGCCATCGCGACCGCGACCGGATGCGAGACGGCGCCCTCGCGCTCGATCGCGTCCGCCGGCACGGCGAGCTCGCGGATCTTCACCTCGTTCGCGTACGCGATCGTCCCGCCGAGGAACCAGGCGCTCGATCCGGCGACGGCGGTGAGCATCCCGCCGAGCGAGCCGCCCGTGCAGCTCTCCGCGACGGCGAGGGTCGCGTTCCGCACGAGGAGTTCCCGCGCGAGGGCGTCGGCGAGCGATCCCTCGCGGCCGAAGGCGTACGGGAACCAGGCCTTCTCCACGAGCCCGACGACCTCTTCGGCCCGCGCCGCCGCGTCGCGCGGCCCGCCCTCGGCGCGGATCCGCGCGGTCACGATCGAGCCGCTCGCGGTCGTGCCGATGCTCGGCTCGCGGCCCCGCTCCATGAGCGGACCGAGCCGCTCGGCGAGGGTCGACTCGCCGAGGCCGTACGAGTGGACCGCACGCCGTACGACCGCCCGGCCCGTGCCGCCGAGGGCGGGAGCGACGTCCGTCTCGAACATCGGTTCCATCTCGCGGGGGGGGCCCGGCAGGCACCAGATGCGGCAGCCGTCGAGTTCGGCGGCAAGGCCGGGAGCGGTGCCGTTCGGGTTGCGGAGGCAACGGGCCGAGGCCGGTCGCGTGGCCTGCCGGAGGTTGATCTCGGGCATCGCTCGACCGCGGCCGGCGAACCAGCGGTCGAGGTCGACGCGGGCTTCGGCGTCGGAAACGAGCGGCGGTTCCGAGGCGTCGAGCGCCGCGTTGAGGCCCTCGCGGGTGAGGTCGTCGGCGGTCGGCCCGAGGCCGCCGGTCACGATGAGATGCGACCGGCCGGTCGCGAGCTCGCGGATCGCCCGCGCGATCGCGGCCCGGTCGTCGTCGACGAGGCGATGCTCGTCACGGACGTGCCCGCACGCGGCGATGTGGTCGCCGAGCCACGCGG
>JBEIUL010000516.1:0-1932 GCA_040374395.1 Phycisphaeraceae bacterium | reverse complement strand
TGTACACCTTCGGGCCGACCTTCCGCGCGGAGAACTCGAACACGTCGCGGCACCTCGCCGAGTTCTGGATGATCGAGCCCGAGATCGCCTTCGCCGACCTGTCGGAGGACGCGCTGCTTGCCGAGGGCCTGCTCAAGTACATGTATCGCGCGTTGCTTGCCGAGCGCATGGACGACATGAGGTTCTTCGCCGAGCGGATCGACAAGGGCTGCATCGAGCGTCTCGAGAAGTTCGTCTCGGCCGACTTCGCGCGACTCGACTACGGCGACGCGATCAAGGCCCTCGAGGACGCGACCCGCAAGGGCGTGAAGTTCGACTTCCCGGTGCGTTGGGGCATCGATCTCCAGAGCGAGCACGAACGGTGGCTCACCGAGACCTACATCGGGCGCCCGGTCGCGGTGATGAACTACCCGAAGGACATCAAGGCCTTCTACATGCGGCAGAACGAGGACGGGAAGACCGTGGCTGCGATGGACATCCTCGCCCCGGGCATCGGCGAGATCGTCGGGGGCTCGCAGCGCGAGGAGCGGCTGGACCGGCTCGACGCGCGGCTCGGCGAGATGGGCCTGAACCGGGACGACTACTGGTGGTACCGCGACCTGCGACGGTACGGCACCGTGCCGCACGCCGGATTCGGGCTCGGATTCGAGCGGGCCATCGTGTACGCGACGGGCATGCAGAACATCCGCGACGTGATCCCCTTCCCCCGCACGCCGAAGAACGCCGAGTTCTGAGCCGGAGGCGACGCGCATGCAATGCAACATCGATCAACGCGGTCGCACGCTTCGCATCGTCGTCGGGGCGATCTTCGAGTCGGCGGGCCTCGCGCTCGGCGTGCTCTGGTTCCTCGGCATGCTGCCCGACTGGGCGATCTGGCCGGCGATCGGGTGCTGGGCCGGCGGGACGTTCGCGATCGTCGAAGGGGCGATCGGCTGGTGCGGCCTGCGGGCCCTCGGCGTGAAGACGCCGATCTGAGATGCCCGGCGGGATCCGCGCCATCTGGGAGCTCTCGGAGGGACAACGCCTCCGCTTCGCGGCGGGCGTCGGCGCGCTGGTCGCGTCGGCCGCGTGCCTTTATCTCGTGCCGCTCGTCCCGCAGGCGATCTTCGACGGGGTGATCGGCGATCCGGCGAAGGCCCCGGCACTCACGCGATCGATCGTCGGCGCTGCCGGGGGGAGGGAGTTCCTCGCCGCGAACCTCTGGATCGCGGGGCTCGCGATGGTCGCGATCGCCACCGTCGCGGGCGTGTTCCTTCACCTCAAGACCCGCTTCGCGACCGGGGCGGCCGAGGAGGTCGCCCGCCGGCTGCGGGACCGGCTGTACGACCACCTCCAGCGGCTGCCGTGCCGATCGCTCGAGGGTCGCGAGTCGGGCGACGTGATCCAGCGCTGCACGAGCGATGTCGACGCGGTGCGGAACTTCCTCGCCGGCCAGGTCACCGAGATCTGCCGTGCGGTGCTGATGCTCGTCGTGCCGATCCCGCTCATGGCGATGCTCGACGTGCGGATGACGCTCGTCTCGATCGTGCTCGTGCCGGTGATCATCGCGTTCAGCCTGCTCTTCTTCCGCCGCATGCGACCGGTCTTCCTGCGGAAGGAGGAGGCCGAGGGCCGGATGACCGCGACGGTCACCGAGAACCTCACCGGCATCCGCACGGCGAAGGCGTTCGCGCGGCAGGAGTTCGAGAACCGTCGGTTCGCGGCGGCGAGCGGTCGCTTCCGCGACGAGGACATGCGGCTCTTCACGCTGTTCGCGACGTTCTGGTCGATCTCCGACCTCCTCTGCTTCCTGCAGCAGATCGCGGTCGTCGCATACGGGGCGTGGCGGCTCGCGGGCGGCGAGATCGAGGTGGGAGTCCTGTTCTACTTCCTGACGGTGGTGACCATGTTCATCTGGCCGGTCCGCATGCTCGGCCGGCTGCTCGCCGAGCT
>JBEIUL010000149.1:0-6137 GCA_040374395.1 Phycisphaeraceae bacterium | reverse complement strand
CGGGCAGGAGATCACCCGCGATCTGCTCGACGAGGACGCGGTCGTAGGGCTTGTTCGCGTTGAACGAGGGGATGACCCAGTCGCGCCACGGCCACGCCTGGCGGCCGCCGTCGATCGAGAAGCCGTTGGTGTCGGCGTAGCGGGCGGCGTCGAGCCACGGCAGGGCCATCCGCTCGCCGTAGTGCGGGCTCGCGAGCAGCCGGTCGACGGCGCGGGCGTACGCGTCGGGGTCGGGATCGGCGACGAACGCCGCGACCTCGTCGGCCGAGGGCGGCAGGCCGACGAGATCGAGCCAGACGCGGCGGAGGAGCGTCGCGCGGTCGGCCTCGGGGGCGGGCGCGAGGCCCTCGGAAGCGAGGCGGGCGCGGACCAGCGCGTCGATCGGCGACGACTCGCCGGTCGGGACCTCCGCCTTCCGCGGCGGGATGAACGACCAGTGGCGGGCGTACGGGGCCCCTTCCTCGATCCAGCGCCGCAGGAGTTCGCGTTCCCGATCGTCGAGCGACCGGTGCGACTCGGGCGGCGGCATGACCTCGTCGGGATCGGTCGCGGTGACCCGCCGCCAGAGCTCGCTCGCAGCCGGGTTCCCGGGCACGATCGCCGTGATGCCGTCGCGGGTCGCGTACGCGGCCTCGGCCACGTCGAGCCGCAAACCCGCCTTGCGGGCCTTCTCGTCGAACCCGCGGCAGGCGAAGCACTTCGCGGCCAGGATCGGCCGGACGTCGCGGTTGAAGTCGATCGCGCCGGGCGCGGCCCACGCAAGGGCCGGGATCGCGATCGCCGCGGCGGTCAGGGGCATCGGTGCAGCCTACCGCCAGACCGGCGGCGGCCGAAGCGGTTTCGCGGCGATTCACGGGCTCGCGGGCTTGGGCCGCGCCGACTCGGGCACCACCAGCACCGGGCACGGGGCGTGGCGAAGCACCGATTCGGCGGTGCTTCCAAGCAGCAATCGCTTGATGCCCCCCCGGCCGTGCGTGCCGAGCACGATCAGGTCGGCCCCCCACTCGGTCGCGGCGGACCGGATCTCGGCCCCCGGCGAACCCTCGCGGACCAGCCGCGCCGCCGCCGGGCACGCCGACGCCTCCTTCGCCGCCATGTCGAGGGCGCGACGGGCGTCCTCCCGCAGGATCCCCGCAAGCTCGATCGCGGTCGGCCCGCCCTCGACGCTCAGCACCACGCTCGGGTCGAACACCGACACGAGGGCGAACTGGCCCCCGACCGCCGCGGCGAGCCCGGCCGCGGTGCGGGCCGCCGCCGTCGCGAGTTCGCTGCCGTCGACCGCCGCGAGAACCTTTCGGAAGGACATGCCCGCACGCTAGCGGCCGCGACGATCGCCCCGCGAGGGGGCGCATCCCCGATCGCAGGGAAACCTCGCCCCCGGAAACTCAACTCCACTGGCCAAGGAAGATCGCGAGGTCGGCGCTGCCCGTCGTGCCGTCGCCGTTCAGGTCGGTCGGCCCGCCCTGGCCCCAACCGCCGAGGAGCGCCGCGAGATCCGCCGGCCCGACCGTGCCGTCGCAGTCGAGATCGGCCGGCTCGCACGACGCGTCGCGGTAGCAGGTGAAGCTCGTGCCGACGCCGGCGACCAGCAGCGACCCGTCGCCCGCGATCACCGGACCGCCCTGGTTCAGGTTCGGCACCTCGATCGACCACAGCAGCGTGAGGTCGGGATTGAAACAGTAGATCGTGCCCGGGAAGCCGCCGTTCCCGTAGTAGATCTTCCCGTCGGCGTCGACCGCGACGTGCGACTGCGTGATCTGCGCCGCGACGACCATCTTCGACTGGTGCCGCAGCGAGCCGGTCTCCTGGTCGCGCACCTCGAGCCTGCCGCCGAGATTCACCATCACCACGCCGCCGTCGGGCGTGATGCCGTGCTGGCTGCCGGCGCCGCCGAGGCACGGCGCGGTCCAGAGGCCGACGAGCGCGGTACCGGTGTCGCGGAACGCGTAGAAGACGTCGACGGTGGGAAGGCCGCTGCCCTGCGTGCGGGGATAGAACACCGTGCCGTTCACCCCGCAGAACGGGGTGTTCTGCGAGAGGAAGCCGGGCATCGTCGCCGACTGGTAGAGGCGGTTTCCGGTCGTGAGGTCGAAGCGGGAGATCCGCTGGCCGCCGCTGGCGACCTCGTCGACGTAGATCGACTGGCCCGCGCGGGCCGGGCCGCAGTCGCCGCTCACGCTGCACGAGCGCTGCCGGCTCCAGACCAGCGCGCCGGTGTCCCAGTCGAGCCGGCGGAGGAGCGTGTGCGAGGCGAAGATCGGATCGCCGTCGTCGGCGAAGACGATGCCGTCGTAACTGCCGGTCGCGACCTCGACGGTCGAGACCCAGATCGTCGCGCCCGTCGACGCGTCGAGGGCGTAGACCGGTGCCGACGAGCTCGATCCGTTCCCGCCGCGACCGACGAACACGCGGCCCTGGCGGACCCCGTAGACCACGGTTGTCCAGTCGCCGGCCACGAACGGGCAGTCGAAGGTCCACAGCGTCGCGCCGGTCGCGAGGTCGAGGCAGTGCACGATCGAGTCGCCCGGCGGCGGGTTGAACGGGGCCTGCGCGTAGGTCTGGCGGATCGTGAAGATCCGGTTCCCCTCGACGAAGGGGCTCCACGCGATGAGCGAGTCCGGCGCGCCCTGCCAGTCGACGGTCGGCTGTTCCGGCCCGACCGCGGAAACGAGGCCGTTGCGGCCGAGGTTCCCGCCGAGGACGGGCCAGTCGGCGAGGGCGGCGGAGGCGACGAGCGGAGGGAGGAGGATGGCAACCGGAAGAAGCGGATGGGAGGAGTGCATGGCCACCGGAAGATGCACCGGCGGACGGCCGGAAACAAGCCCGTCGTGGCTGAATTCCGCGGGAAGGCTCCTGCGATACCCCGGACGGGGCACGGTCAATCGAGCGAGAAGTGATGAAGGTCCGCCGACCGCCGGATCCCGAGCTTCTTGTAGATCCGCTTGCAGAGCGTCCCGACGGTCAGGATCGAGATCCCCAGCCGCCGGGCGACCTCGGCCCGCGAGGCCCCGTCGCGAAGGCCACGGGCGATCTCGAGCTCGCGCGGCGTGAGCGGCCGGGGCAGCAGGCCGCGCGAGGTGCGGCGTTCCTCGGCGCTCCGGCGGGAGAGGAACTCGACGTGCGGCTGCGGCAGCACCGGTTCGTCGAGGGGCTGGATCCGGATCGCGATCGCATGGTTGCAGAACTGGATCTTCGCCTCGTCGGCCCGCTTGTCGTTGAGCACCTTGAGGTACTCCTCGACCCGGGCGATCCGCCGCTTCAGCTCATCGAGCTCGTCGGCGTCGAGGGCGATCGGGCTGCAGTGGTGGTAGTTCCAGCGATCCGGTCCGGCCGGGGCGAGCCGGGCCGGATGCCGGAAAAGCTGGCCGGCCAGGTCACGCTGCAGGTATCCGACGATCGCATCGACGATCGCGAGCTGACGCGGGTCACCCGGATCGACCACGAGCGAGATCCGCCGGACCGCGGCCTGATACGCGACGGTCGCCCGGCGCCGGCCCGCGCGGCGCACGGTGACGAGTCCGGCCCGCTCGAGACGCGCGAGGCGAGGACGGATCCACTCGTGCGAACGGCCCGTCGACTTCGCCAGCCCCGCGAGATCGCACGGCGACTTGCGACGCCGCAGGCACTCCCAGATCGCCATCGCATCAAGATCCTTGATCGCGTCGACGAGCCCCGGACGCATCAGTTCGATCGGCTCTCCATCCATGTGCGGCCGGAAGGGTACGGTGCCCGGCGGTCGGAGCGCGGGCCCGCGTCGGAAGTACCCCGTGGAGGGCACGGCGGTCCGCGCCGGGTACCCCTCACCCCCCGGCCGAAGTCCAGGCGAAATCGGCGACGATCGGGCGGTGGTCGGAACCGAGATCCGGCCCGACCGTGAACGCGGTCGCCGTGAGTTCCGGCGTCGCGAGCGCGTGATCGATCGGGATTCCCGCCCACGTCGGCACCCGGAAGCCCGAGGCTCGCACCGGCCACGTCGGCCCGAGCCCCGCGACGCGCCGCGCCGGCACCAGCCCGCTCGTCGCGATGAGCCCCCGCCACGCCCGTCCGAACGGCGTCTCGTTCAGGTCGCCCACCACCACCGTCGGCACCGTCGAGTCGCGCACCGTCGCCGCGATCGCCGCGATCTCGTCGTTCCTCATCGACGTCCACGCCGGCCGCACCGGCGGCACCGGATGCACCACCAGCACCCGCACCGGGCCCTCGGGCAGCTCGACGGTCGCGTCGACGCCGCGGAAGGCACCCTCGGGCCTGACCGCGACGGTCGCGACGGACAGCGGGAATCGGCTGAAGAGCCCGACGCCGCCCGGCGTCGCCTCGTCGGTGCCGGAGGCCGCGTGCGTCCAGCCCGCCCGCTCGATCGCGACCCGCCACGCCTCGGAACACTCGACGATCGCCACGAGATCGGCCTCGGTCGAGGCGAACCATTCCAGCGACTCGGCGGTCGGGTCGTTCCCCACCTCGACGTTCGCGACCGCCACCCGCAGCGTCGCCGGGCCCACGCCCGCGGCCCGCGGCACGGCCACCGGCACGGTCACGACGAGCGACCACGCGAGGGGCACGCCGACGAGGATCGCCCCGCCGCCCCAGCCGAGCGCGACGAGCGACGCGACCGCGACCAGCATCGCCAGCGTCGCGTGCGCGGTCCACGGGCTCGCGAGGGCCTCGATCGCCTCGGGGCCGAGCCGCCCGAGCAGGAAGACGCCCGCGGCCCCGAACCCGACCCCCGCCGCGAGGAACCGCCCCGCGGCGACGGCCGGCGACGGGCGTGGCTCGTCCCTCACGCCGCCCCCTCGTCGGCCCCGAAGCTCAGCATCATCGCCGCCACGACGATCGCCAGCGTCCCGTAGTACGCGAGCGGGAAGACCCACCGGCACGCGTAATCGATCCGGTCGCCGAGGTCGAACCGCTTCCGCTTGTCCATCGCCCCGACCGTGAGGTTCACCACGACGGTGAGGCACATGGTGAGGAAACTGAGCGACAGGAACCCGTGGATGATCGTCACGTAGGCGATCCGCGGCAGCTTGTCGCCCATCACGATCTGGTACGCGACCGCGGTCAGGATCCCGATGAACGAGACGTTGATCCGGTCGCCGAGCGACGAGCGGTCCATCCAGAAGACCGAGAACGACATGGTCACGATGAGCGCCAGCGGCAGCACGATGAGCCGCATCACGTAGAACGGGATCCGCTCGGCGTCGATCGTGACCGTGTAGGTCGACGCCTCGACGCCCCCGACCTTCCGCGCGCCGACCTCGGCCGAGACGCCGCGGATCTCCCACTGCGGGATGCTCGCCCGGCTCGCGACCGCGTCTCCCCCGTCGGCGGGCAGCGTGAAGGCGATCTCGTCGCCGGCGAAGCCCAGCACCGCGAACCTCGCCTCGAGGCGGTGGCGGTCGAACGGGTAGCGGCGCATGCCGAGGTCGCAGGTCGCCGAGGCGACGACCGTCTCGACCAGCGTCGACGTCCCGTCGGGCCGCACCCGCAGCACCGTGCCCGACTTCTCGTACATCCCCGCCCCGTTCAGCGGCACCACCTGCGGGAACCAGCCCGGCGAGATCTCGTCGAACTGGTACGCGCCCTGGAAGACCTTCTCGGCGGTGCCTTCGACGGCAGGGTCGAACGCCTGCCGCGGGTCGTTCCACCGCAGCGTGAGCGTGCCGGTGAACTCGAAGATCTCGCTCTCCTCGTCGAGGCGGTCGAGATCGTTCAGGTCAAAACGGGCCTCGACCAGGACCGGCCCGCCGCCCGTCGGGGGCGGGGCGAGGATCGCGGCGGGCACCGGCGGCGGCGAAGCCTGCCCGGCGGCCGCGATCGGGGCGAGGAGCGGCACGAGGAAGGCGATCCGCAGGAGTCGCGCGGCGAACGTCATGCCCGCACGATACCGGGCGTCCGTCCGGCGAGATCCCCGCGGCTCAGGCCTTCGCGTCGCGCCTCGGGAACGCCACGCTGAGCACCGTCGCGAGGGCGAGCGTCGCGAGCACCACCACCAGCGAGAGCGTGGTGTCGACCTTGATCGCCGCCTTCGGCTCGAGGCCGACGACGTCGAGGTACGGCGGCACGCTCAAGAGCAGCAGCTTCACGCCCACGAACGCCAGGATGAGGATCAGCGCCGGCTTCAGGAACCGGAACTTCGACAT
>JBEIUL010000377.1:0-2953 GCA_040374395.1 Phycisphaeraceae bacterium | reverse complement strand
GCGTTGACCTCCTCGTCGAAGGTCTCCATGCGCTTGCGGGTCAGCGGGCCGGTGTCGGTGATGCGGCCGTCGGCGAACGAGTGGAGCACGCCGCGCGGACCGAACTTCTTGCGGAACTCGGGATCCTTCGGGTAGTCGGGGTTCTCGGGCTCCTCCTCGGCGTTCAGGTGGTAGAGGTTGCCGTAGAACTCGTCGAAGCCGTGGGCGGTCGGCAGCATCTCGTCGCGGTCGCCGAGGTGGTTCTTGCCGAACTGCCCGGTCGCGTAGCCGCGGGCCTTGAGCAGCGAAGCGATCGTCGGGTCTTCCTTCCGCATGCCCTCGGGGGCGCCGGGCAGGCCGACCTTGGTGAGGCCGGTGCGGATCGGCGACTGGCCGGTGATGAACGCGGCGCGGCCCGCGGTGCAGCTCTGCTGGCCGTACCAGTCGGTGAAGGTCGCCCCCTCGCGGCCGATGCGGTCGATGTTGGGCGTCTTGTAGCCCATCATGCCGAGGTTGTACGCGCCGACGTTGAACTGCCCGATGTCGTCGCCCCAGATGACCAGGATGTTGGGCGGACGCGAGGCGGGAGCCTTCGCGGGCGTCGCGTCGGCCGTCGCGGTCGGGTGGGCAGGCCGGGCGTGGCACGCGGCGGCGACGAGCCCGGCGGCGGCGATGGCGGAGAGGGCGGTGCGGGCGCTGCGGAGGAAAAAGTTGGCGTGGAGCGATCGGTGCATCGTGAACCTTCGGGTTACCTCGGGGGCGGAAGCGGAATCGGCGGGATCGACCGGGACCCGGCCCTTCCCTAGGGAAACGGAACCCTAACCGGGTCCAGTGGCGGCGTCGAACGGCCCGCGGACCTTCACGATCCCGTCAGGCGGGCAGCTCCCAGCGCACGAGGACCGCCGCCGGCGCCGGCGGGAACTCCATCGCCACGCGGATCAGGCGGTAGTCGCGGGGATCCTGCCCGAGCCGCGCGAACATCCTCGCGACGATCTCCTCGTAGCGCGGGGCGAACCGCAGCCCGAAGCCGTGGGTCAGGTCGTCGACGATCTGCGGCGACACGTCGACGGGCAGCCGAGACGCAGCGCGGATCGACGGGGCGGCGGCGAACGGGTGCGACAGCGTCGAGTGGAGGCTCGTGTCGAGCGTCTCGAGCCCGCCGAACGAGTCGTGCACGAAGATGTCGCTCGCGAAGTTCTCGGCCGGGATGCTGATCGACGTCACCAGCTCGCAATCGAGGTCGTCGGGCTTCCGGCGGGTGTTCATCGCACCGCGGGCGAACGACCCGAAGTAGAGGTCGGAAGCGCCGACGCGGCCGATGGGCGCGTCGGCGAGCTCGACGATGTGCCGCCCCGCCTCGGAGGACGAGTGCACGCGGGCGTTCGGAAAGTGCGAGAACTCGCGGATCAGGTATTCGCCCTCGCGCTCGCCGGGGAAGAGCGGCCCCGAGGCCGACGGGTCGGCGTCGACGATCGGCTTCGACCGGAAGATCGGCATCGACCCGAGCGGCCGCAGCCTCTGGAGCCCGACGAGCCCGGCGACGATCGAGAGGTCGGCCTGGTGCTCGCGACCCGCCGACGGCGAGAGGATCTGCGTCGTCAGCCGACCGTGGGCCTGCACGCCGAACACGCCCGACATGCCGCGGAAGGCGAGCCGTCGGGAGTTCTCGAGGTTCCCGTCGGCCCGCAGGCCGTCGAGCACGAGCTCGAGCTGGGCCCGGTCGCCGAAGTGACGGACGACGACCTCGCCGAGGGCCACCGTCGCCGTCCGTACCGCGTCGACGAGTTCCGCCGGGGCGCCCGCCTTCGTGAAGGCCCTGAGATAAATGTCGAGACCCTCGCCGCCGGGCATCATCGAGACCGCCTCGAACGAGTCGGGCGCGATCAGGATCCGCGCGATCTTCCAGGTCAGGTTCTTGTTGAGGCCGAGCTTTCGCGAGACCTCCTGCGGTCGGAGCGGGTCGCATCCCGCCGCGGCGGTGAGGGCGACGAGCGATCGACGCAGCGTGGCGACGGCCTGGTCGCACTCGACCCGGAACGGACCGAGCTCGGACTCGGTGGGGTTCCCGACAGGACCTCGCGAGGCCAGTCGGCTCGCCTCGCGCGAGCGACGTCCGATCGAACGGTCGGGGGAGAGTCGGGGCTTTCGCGGGCTCATGCGATGACGGGCCTGAAGGGGGCCAGCGGAGAGGAATCGGGATCAGAGCAGGCCATTATCGGACATCTTGGCCGGGATGGCCACCACGGTACCGATCCCGCTGCCTGTCCAACCTGCGCAGCATATTCCACGTTTTTCCCCAGGGAAGTTTGCAGGGACAACTTTCGGGCATTACTTTCGGACTGACCGTTCCCCGTCGGGAGCGGGCCAGCCCGTCCGTCCCCCCTCGAGAAAGAGAAGAAAGCGAGCCCTCATGCGCGCGACCCGTGCGATGTCCGTCGGAATCGGTCTCAGTGCCAGCCTTGCCGCCTCGATCGCCTACCCGTCGCTCGCGGACGGCACCTGGCAGATCCTCACCACCAGCGATGGCCTCTCGCCGGCCAGCATCACGGGCATCGACGGCGCGGTCTGGGTGCCGAACCAGTTCAACAACCCGACGATCGACGCGAACGGCAAGGTCACCTTCCGCAGCCAGATCGCCGGCCCGGGCATCACGAACTCCGGCGCGACCGCGAACCACGTGGTGGTGGTCACCGGCACCGCGGCCCCATGGACCGTCCTGATGCGGAACAACTCGGGCGTTCCCGGCAACACCCCCGCCGACGGCGTGATCTCGCGCACCGCGAGCCCGAACAACTCGATCCCGTCCGCCAACATCCTGGCGATGGGCGGCGGGTACCTCGGCTCGGGGTACTTCTCCGGCCCGGGCATCACCACCGGCACCAACGACACCGCCCAGTGGTACTTCCCGACCTCAGGAACGCCGTCCCTGCTCGCCCAGGGTCGCGACATCTGCCCGGGCACGTCCGGTGCCCAG
>JBEIUL010000182.1:0-5434 GCA_040374395.1 Phycisphaeraceae bacterium | reverse complement strand
CGCCACGCCGCAGCCGCACGTTCCAGGAAGCGTCTTCAGCGGATCGCTCGGGCACTGGTCGTTGCAGTCCGCAGCCTGGTCGCCGTCGGTGTCCGTGTCCGCCACGCCGCAGCCGCAGACGCCGGCTGCGGTCTTGTTCGCGTCCGTCGGGCAGCCGTCGAGGCAGTCCGCCGTCTGGTCGCCGTCGGTGTCCGTGTCCGCCACGCCGCAGCCGCAGACGCCGGCCGAAGTCTTGTTCGCATCCGTCGGGCAGCCGTCGTTGCAATCCGCGGTCTGGTCGCCGTCGGTGTCGGTATCGGCCACGCCGCAGCCGCAGGATCCGGGCAGCGTCTTCAGCGGATCGCTCGGGCACTGGTCGTTGCAGTTCGGCGTGCCGTCCGAGTCGCTGTCCGTTTCAGCCACGCCGCAGCCGCACGTTCCGGGCGCGGTCTTCCCCGGATCGGTCGGACAGCCGTCGTTGCAGTCCAACGTGCCGTCGGAATCGCTGTCGGCGTCGGAAACGCCGCAGCCGCAGGCGCCGGGAGCCGTCTTGTTCGGATCGGTCGGGCACTGGTCGTTGCAGTTCGCCGTGCCGTCCGAGTCGCTGTCGGTGTCGGCCACGCCGCAGCCGCACTGGCCGGGCGAGCTCTTGTTCGCGTCGAACGGGCAGCCGTCGTTCACGTTCGTGACCCCGTCGGAGTCGGCGTCGCCATTCGGGTCGCCGATCACGAACGTCCCGTCGCCGTAGATCACCGTCGTGCCGATGCCGTAGTTGAAGCCGTTCTCGAGCTTGACGGTGCCGTACTTGCCGAACGGCGTGGTGAACGCGGCGACGAGCGTGCGGAGCGTGGTCGGGTCGCACCGCCCCTGAAGGTTCGGCGGGTTCTGGTTGTACCAGCCGGCGCCGGTCTGGGCGCCGGGCGCCATGTCGGGGATTCCGGCCTGGCCGAAGCCGGAGACGCCCCAGCCCGGATCGGCGACGGTGGTGTTCGCGAAGCTCGCCGGCGAACCGCCGAGCGAGACGAAGGTATCGATGCCGGCGTTCGCCGCCTGCAGCAGCGACGGGCTCCACGTGCCGGCGGTGGTCAGCGGCTGGTTCGCAGTCAGGAAGTCGACGTGCTGGAACGTGCCGGAGCCGGTCGAGCTGAACGTGCCCGAGAGGTAGTCGAAGTCATAGCAGTTGAGCAGCGTGCCGTTCACGCCGCTGAACTGCGCGAAGACGCGGGTCTGGATCTGGGTCTGCCCGATGAGCGTCGGGACCGTCTGCCACCCGAGGAACTGGGCGTTCTCGCACGCGTTGCCGGTGCCGTCGGAGTCGATGTCGGCCTGCGATGCGTTGGCGACCGAGGGGCAGTTGTCGCAGGCGTTGCCCACGCCGTCGGTGTCGGTGTCCTGCTGCGAAGGGTTCGCGACGAGCGGGCAGTTGTCGGCCCCGTCCTGGATCCCGTCACCATCGGTGTCGACGAGCGCAAGGGCCGGACCGGCGGCGACGAGCGACAGTGCCGCCGCCACGAGCCAGCGAGGCGCGACGGACCGCGCGCGGAGGCGACCGGGAAGCGACGAGCCGTTCGGCGAGCTGAGTTCGTGACCCACGGAAGGACCTCTCCTCGAAAGCAGGCAGGCCGACGCCCCCGGGGGACGCGGCGGAAGCGCGACAGCCCGCGCCGGGAGACGGACCCCTCGTCCGGACCCCGGTGCGCGCGATATCCAATCCATCGCCGAGAATGCCACGGCACCGGAGGCCTCGCCACCCGGAATCGCCCGGAATTCGAGAAATGAGATCCACACCGCGCGAAATCCGGACCGTGCCCACCCGCGTCTCCCGCAGCGCAGGTTCGGCGCCCGCCGCCCGCATCGGCCGAGAACTTCGGGGAAGATGACCGCATGGCACTTCCCCTCCTGCCCGCACTCGGACTCGGTCTCGCCATCGCCCTCGCTTCACCACCGCCCTCGACCGACCCGATCGCTGCGCTCCGGGCCTGCCGCGGTCCGGTCCCGATAAGCGAGGCATGGGCGACGGCCCCGCTGTCGCGCGACGACGCCGACCGGGCCGCGACCATCCTCTGGAATCGCCGCGAGAAGGACATCCGCGACCGCGACGCGAAGGGCTTCCGCGACGGCATCGTCGAGGCCGACGGGGCCCGCATGCGCTTCGCCTTCGCGACGTTCGGGAAGAAGCCGCGGACCGGACGCAGCCTGTGGATCTCGCTGCATGGCGGCGGCGGTGCCCCGCCCGCGGTGAACGACTCGCAGTGGGAGAACCAGAAGCGGCTCTACCGGCCCGAGGAAGGGATCTACGTCGCGCCGCGCGCTCCCGGCGACACGTGGGACCTCTGGCATCGTCCCGAGGTCGACACCCTGCTCGCGACGCTCATCCGCGACATGCAGGTGTTCGAGGACGTCGATCCCGACCGCGTGTACCTGCTCGGGTACAGCGCCGGCGGCGACGGCGTCTACCAGCTCGCGCCGCGGCTCGCCGACCGCTTCGCCGGCGCCGCGATGATGGCCGGCCACCCGAACGAGACGCGGCCCGACGGGCTGCGGAACCTGCCGTTCACCCTGCACATGGGGGCGAACGACGCCGCCTTCGACCGCAACCGGATCGCGGGCGAGTGGAAGGAGAAACTCGCGGCGCTGTCGGCTGCCGACCCCGGCGGCTATCCGCACGTCGTCGAGATCCACGCGGGCAAGGGCCACTGGATGGACCTCGCCGACGCGGTCGCCTTGCCGTGGATGGCGCGACACGCCCGCAACACCCGGCCCGAGCGGGTCACCTGGCTGCAGGACGACGTGACGCACGGCCGGCTCTACTGGCTCGCGGTCGACGAGCCGAAGGCGGGCGCGCGGCTCGACGTGCGGCGTGACGGCCAGGTCTTCACGATCCTCGACGCGAAGGACGTCACGACGCTGCGGATCCGCCTCGACGACTCGATGTGCGACCTGTCGAAGGAGGTCGTGGTGCGGATGAAATCCGCCGACGGCGAGCGCGAGCTCTTCCGTGGCGTTCCCGTACGCACCATCGCCACGGTCGCCGCGACGCTTGCCGAGCGCGACGACCCGAAGGCGGTCTACCCGGCCGAGATCACCGTCGACATTCCCGCGAAGTGACCGCGTTCACGCGAAGATCGCCCGGGCGACCTCGCCCTCGACGTCGGTGAGGCGGAAGTCGCGGCCGTCGTGGCGGAAGGTCAGCCGCTCGTGGTCGAGCCCCAGCAGCGCGAGCATCGTCGCGTGCAGGTCGTGCAGGTGCATCTTCCCGTCGGCGGCGTACCAGCCGTAGTCGTCGGTCGCGCCGTACGAGAAGCCCGGCTTCACTCCCCCGCCGGCCATGAACATCGTGAACCCGTGCGGATTGTGGTCGCGGCCGGTGCCGTCCTGGGCGCACGGCGTCCGCCCGAACTCGCCGCCCCAGAGGACGAGCGTCTCCTCGAGCATGCCGCGGCTCTTGAGGTCGCGGATCAGGCCCGCGATCGGCACGTCGACCTCGCCCGCGTTCGTGCGGTGGTCCTTCTCGAGGTTCCCGTGCTGGTCCCACTTGTACGAGTGGGTGCACTGCACGTAGCGGACGCCCTTCTCGCAGAGCCGCCGGGCGAGCAGGCACTGCCGCCCGAAGTTCTCGGTGCGCGGCTCGTCGATGCCGTAGAGCCTCAGCGTGGCCTCGCTCTCGCCCGCGAGGTCGAGCGTCTCCGGGGCCTCCATCTGCATGCGGAACGCGAGCTCGAAGCTCTCGATCCGACCCTCGAGGGCGAGGTCGCCCGCGGTCGAGGTCGCATCCATCCGCACGCGGTTGAGATCCCGCAGCAGGTCGAGCTGGGCCCGCTGGGCCGGCGCCGGAAGACCCGCGTGCATGTGGGCGATCTCGGCCTCGCGGGCCGGCACCGCGGCGTGGCCGAGCGGCGTGCCGTGGTGGGACGCGGGCAGGAACGCGCTCGAGAAGTTGTTCACGCCGCCGTGACCGAGCGTCGGGCAGAGCGTGACGAAGCCGGGCAGGTTGCGGTTCTCGCTGCCGAGCCCGTAGGTGACCCACGAGCCCATGCTCGGCCGCACGAAGGTGTCGGTCCCGGTGTGAAGCTTGAGGAGCGCCCCGCCGTGCGCCGGATTCGACCCGTGCAGTCCCTTGAGGAAGCAGAGCTCGTCGACCACGCCGGCGACCGCGGGGAAGATCTCGCTGACCCAGGCGCCGCTCTCGCCGTGCCGGCGGAACCGGTACGGGCTCGCCATGAGCGACCCGGTCGGGGCGAACTGCACGCGGGGCTTCTCGCCGGGAAACGGCTTGCCGTGGTCGCGCTGCAGCAGCGGCTTGAAGTCGAACGTGTCGACCTGCGACGGGCCGCCGTGCATGAAGAGGAAGATCACCCGCTTCGCCCGCGGCGGGAAGTGCGGCAGCCGCGGGGCGAGCGGTGAAGGGTCGAGGGGGTCGACTGCGACCGTGCGGACCGAGTCGGCCCCGGCGAGCCGCTCGCCGAGGAGCGACGCGAGCGCGACGCCGCCGAAGCCGACGCAGCACTCGCGCAGCATCGCACGGCGTCCGAGCGGCATGGGCCGCTCGCCGCACAGGATTCCTCGGAACGATCGCGGGTCGCTCATGCGGGGCTCACTCCATGGTGATGAACTCGCTCGTCGCGAGCAGGACCTGGGCGTAGCGGGCCCACGCCTCCTCGCGGTCGCACGGGGCCAGGCCCGCGGCGAGGTCGGCGGCCGAGGGTTCGGTGACGCGGCGCAGGAACGCGAGGCCGGCGTCGCGCTCGTCGCCGAGCGGCGGGCGCCCGAAGAGCCTCGTGTACAGCCCGTCGATGCGGGCGTCGTCGCGCCCCGCATCCGCCGTCGCGGTCGCGAGGATCGCACGGGCAAGCCGCGAGGCCGTCTCCCGCACCAGCGGCGCGTTCAGCATGTACAGGGCCTGCGGGGCGACGGTGGTCCGCGCCCGGCACTCGATCGGGGCGCCCGAGTCGACGAAGTCGAACGTCGAGAAGCCCTCGTACATCGCGTTGCGGATCACCGGCAGGTAGACCGAGCGCCGCGGGGCGTCGTAGGCGGCCCGGTTGCTGCTCTGGTCGTTCGTCACGTAGTCGAAGTTCCCGACCGGCAGCAGCGAGCCGCCCATCGCGAGGTCGAGCGTGCCGCCGACCTGCAGCAGGAGGTCGCGCACCGCCTCGGCCTCGACCCGCCGCCGCTCCTGCCGCCACCAGAGGCGGTTGTCGGGATCGACCGCGACGCGATCGGGAAGGTCGCCGCTCGACCGCTTCCAGGCCTCGCTCGTCATGACCAGCCGATGCATCGACTTCAGGCGGAATCCGCGTCGGGCGAACTCGCCCGCGAGCCAGTCGAGCAGTTCCGGGTGCGTCGGGGCGGCGCCGTTCAGGCCGAAGTTGTTCGCGTTCACCGCGAGGGCGCGGCCGAAGTGGCCCTGCCAGAGGCGATTCACCGCGACGCGGGCGAAGAGCGGGTTCGCGGG
>JBEIUL010000415.1:0-2650 GCA_040374395.1 Phycisphaeraceae bacterium | reverse complement strand
GTCCTCCAGCGTGCGAAGTCGACGCAGACCGCCTCGACCATGCAGGAGTTCGCCAAGGCCTGCGACGCCTTCCAGCAGGAGTTCGGCTACTACCCCGGCCTGGTGCCCGAGGACATCCTCGCGGCCGATCCGAAGATCACCGGTGCCGAGAACGCCCTGCTGCACCTGTGCGGCGGCGGTATCTCGCAGGACGACCCGCTCTATGCGAGCCCGCCCGGCGGATCGACCGGATGGACCGAGTTGACCTTCGGCAACGGCGCGAACCAGTTCAAGATCAAGGTCAACCCGTCGCGGATCGGGACCGGCCCGCGGATCGGCGGCCAGGAGTACCCGCCCTTCTTCGCCCCGAAGGCCAGCGAGCTGACCCCGACCACCGGACAGGTCGCCCAGTCGGGCGCGCCGTCGACGCTCGTCCTTCCCGACCTGCTCGACTCGTGGGGCCAGCCGATCATCTACCTGCGATCGATGCGCGAGACCGGGCCGCTGGTCGGCAACGGCACCATCGGCCAGTTCGCCCTCTCTCCGACGCTCGGCTACGTCATGTCGAGCCCGGGTGGCGAGGGAAGCGACGTCGTCGGACTCGGCGACCTCGGCAAGGACCAGGCCCCGAGCCTCCTTCGCTCGGCGTCGAACTCCGAGGCCACCCTCGCCCAGATCATCCGCAGCCCGGCGTTCGGCAAGCGGGGCGAGCCGCTCAACGGCACCCCCGCGGGTCGTTACGTGCTCATCTCAGCCGGAGCGGACGGGGTCTACTTCTCGAAGTTCGATGGCCTCGGCACGCCGTCGGCGCCCAAGATCGACATCGTGAGCGAGACCGCCAATCCGGCTGGGCCCGAGATCGTCTCGAAGTACGACGACGTCCGGGTGTTCGGCGGGGGTTGAGAAGAATCTCGGGAGCGTGGAGCGTCGGCCTTGGCCGGCGCGAGACTCGGAAGGCGATCATCGTCCGTCCAACCCGCGGACGGCGTGGGCTTTCATCCACGACGAGGCATGGCCTCGTCGTTCCGGGCCCAGCCGTCGTGCGGCCGCAGCGCACATCGGGGTAGGGTAAGCCCGACGCTTCCACAAACACTGCGCGTGCAGGGTGACGATCCCTTCGCCCAATGAAAGACGGTCCCCGATCGCTCGGGTCCCGCGGGTGATCGCCTGAATGGCTGGGTCAGTTCTCGTTCATCGGCTTGTCGCCGGTCGGGTTTCCGCCGTTCCCGCCCTTGCCCCCTTGGCCGCCGCGACCACCGCGACCGGGCCGCTGACCGTCGGCGCCGCCCGGACCGCCGGGACCAGCACCGTCGCCGGCACCGCCAGGTCCGCCCGGGCCACCGGGGCCACCCGGACCGCGACCCGCCGGACGCATCTTCTCGCGGACGAGCTTCTGCTGCTCGGGCGAGAGCATGCCCATCACCTTGTCGACGACGGGCTTGGTCTGCGGGGCGGTGGCGAGAAGGGCCTCACGCTCCTTGCGGATCTCTTCCATCTTGGCCGGATCGGGCGATCCGCCCGACTCCTGCGCGGCCTTGCGGGCCTCCTGCGTCTTGGCCTGGATCGCCTTGAGCTTCTCGGCGTTGGCCTCTTCCCACTTCTTCGCCGCGTCGCCGAAGGTCTTGAGCTCGGTCTCGATCGCGGTCTTGGTCTCGGGGGTGAGGTCGGTGAGGGTCTTCACCGCGGCACCAAGCGCCCGAACCTCGGCGAACGGCATGTTCGCGTTCCGGGCGCCGCCCTGGCCGCCGGGCCGCCGAGCGCGGCCCTCGCCGTCGACGAAGCCGCCGTTGCCCTTGGTGCCGTCCTGCGGGACCGAGGGGCCGCCGAGGACGTCGTCCTTCGGGGGCTTCGGGGCGTCGGGCGACTGGGCGAAACTCGGGGCCACGAGCGTCGCCGACGCGAGGAGTACGAGAGGAAGGATCGAGGTGATTCGCTTCATGAGAGATTGCTCCGTCAAAAGGGTTTCCAGAGGAGTTCCGGAACGGGTTTCGGACAGGTCGCGGTCGCCGTGCGGCCGCGGAACGCCTCGCAGACTTTCGCCTCGGGCATGAACGTCCCAACGCATCCACCCTTCGGCCATTTCCTCACGCGGACGGGAAAGTCGTTGCCGCCCCCTCCGAACCCCTATGATCCGACCCCCCGGGCTGTTCCTCAGCGGGTTTCCGGCCTCCATTCCTTACTCCCGTCCGTGTCCCGTCCCGAGCCAAATCTCATGACCGCCGCCGCGACCCCCCTCCTCTCGCCCGACCACGTCCGGGCCGCGCTCGCCACCGTCCAGGACCCCGACCTGCGGAAGGACCTCGTGACACTTGGCATGGTCAAGGAGGTCGCGGTCGACGGGAACGCGGTCCGGGCCACGGTCGAGTTGACCACGCCGGCCTGCCCCATGAAGGACAAGATCCGCGGCGACTGCGAGGCGGCGATCCGGGGAAAGGCCCGCACCCTCGGCCTGCCGGAGCCTGAGGTCGCCATCCACTTCACCGCCGACGTCCGCCGCCCGAACGAGAAGGTCCGCGACGGGTCCAATCCCCTTCCGCGGGTCCGGCACGTGATCGCGGTCGGGGCGGGCAAGGGCGGTGTCGGGAAGTCGACGGTCTCCACGAACCTCGCGCTCGCGCTCGCGGCGCTCGGCAACAAGGTAGGTCTGCTCGACGCGGACATCTACGGCCCG
>JBEIUL010000184.1:0-5418 GCA_040374395.1 Phycisphaeraceae bacterium | reverse complement strand
CGCGTGGAAGCCGCCGAGCTCGCGTTCGGCCGCGTCGAGGAGGCGGGCGGAAAAACCCGGCTCGACCACGTCACCGGCGACGACCGCGGCCTTCCGGCCGAGGGCGCGGATCTCGTCGGCGATCGCCTCGAGGCGGTCGGCCCGGCGGGCGGCGAGCGCCACGTCCATGCCGCGGCGGGCGGCCTCGATCGCGGTGGCGCGGCCGATGCCCGAACTCGCGCCGGTGACGACGAGCGACTTGCCGCGGAGATCGATCGGGCGGAGGCGCACGGGAAGCCGAAACGGTAGCACGGATCGGTACACTTCCGCGGCGATGCCCGCCGCCTTCCGGATCCTCGCCGCGCTCGCCGCCGCCCTCGCGACGGCGGCGGTCGCGTTCGGCCTCCAGACGACGCCGGAATCGCGACCCCTGAAAGTCGGCGTGACCGAGATGCGGCCGTTCGCCTTCGCCGGCCCGCAGGGGAAGTGGCACGGCTACGCGGTGAACCTCTGGGAGGACACCTGCCGGGCCGAGGGGATCCCGTTCCAGTACGTGCCGTTCGCGACGCTGGCCGAGCTGGTCCAGGCGGTCGAGGCGGGCACCGTCGACGCCGCGGCGATCGCGAGCGCCCCGACCGCCGAGCGGCTCGGCAAGATCGAGTACACGGTTCCGTTCGAGATCTCGAACATCTCGATCGCGAGCCGGGTCGACCGCAAGGCGACGGTGCTGAGCCTGCTCGAGCACCTCATCGCACCCCCGCTTCCGTTCCTGTACCTGCTGGTCTTCCTGGTGGTCATCCTGCTCGGCATCGCCGTCCGCATGGCCGAGCGGCGCGGGAATCGTCGCGATCACCTCGCCCACCCCGACTCGACGGTCGGCGAGTCGATCTGGTGGGCCGCGGTCACGTTCTTCACCGTCGGCTACGGCGACCTCGTGCCGAGGACGCCCGTCGGGCGCTCGCTCACCGTGGTCGCGATGGTGATCTCGGCGATCGTGCTCAGCCTCATGACCGGTGCGGTCGGCTCGGCGATCACCATCCGCAGCCTCAAGGGCGCGAGCGCCGGGCCCGACGATCTCGACCGGATGCGGTGCGCGATCGTCCGCGGCTCGGCGACCCACGACTGGACGACGCGGAACGGCGTCCCCGTGACCGAGTTCGCGACCCTGGTCGAGGCGGCGCAGGCCCTCGTCGACGGGAAGGCCGACGCGACGCTCGGCGAGCGGTTCTCGCTCCGCGACGCGGTGCAGGACCTGAACCTCGGCGGCATCGTCGTCGACGACGTCCGTTTCACGCGGAAGTCACTCTCGTTCCCGGTGCGGATGGGCTTTCCCGAGGAGATCCGGCACCGGCTGAACCGGGCCATCCTCAAGGTCTCGGACACCGACACCTGGCGACGCTCGGTGCAGGACGACCTCGGCCTCGAGCAGTGAACCGGAACCGACGCATGAACCACGAAACCCGCACCGCCGCGTCCCTGACCGCCTCGATCCTCGGCCGCGAGCGGGCGATCGTCGGGATGGTGCACGTCGCGGCCCTGCCCGGGACGCCCCGCGCGGCGCTGCCGGTCGCCGAGATCGCCCGGCAGGCCGCGGCCGAGGCGACGCTGCTCGAACGGGCGGGCTTCGACGCGATCGTGCTCGAGAACATGCACGACGCGCCGTACCTCCTGCGCGACGTCGGTCCCGAGATCGTCGCCGCGATGACCGCGGTCGCCCGCGAGGTCCGCTCGGCGGTGCGGGTGCCGCTCGGGATCCAGGTGCTGGCCGGGGCGAACGCCGCGGCGGTCGCGATCGCCCACGCCGCGGGCCTGCGGTTCGTGCGGGCCGAGGGCTTCGTCTTCGCCGCGGTCGCCGACGAGGGGCTCCTCGCGACGGCCGACGCGGGGCCGCTGCTGCGGTACCGGAAGGCGATCGGGGCCGAGGGCGTGGCGATCCTCGCCGACCTCAAGAAGAAGCACTCGGCGCATGCGATCACGTCCGACGTGAGCCTGGCCGAGACCGCGGCCGCCGCCGAGTTCTTCGGGGCCGACGGCGTGATCGTGACCGGCGCCGCCACGGGCCGGCCGACCTCTTCCGATGACCTCGACGCCGCCCGCGGCGGCTGCGGACTGCCGGTCGCGGTCGGCAGCGGCGCGACGGCGGCGACGGTCGCGGGATTGCTTTCGCGAGCCGACGCGGTGATCGTCGGCAGCGACCTCAAGAGGGACGGCGACTGGCGGAACGCCCCCGACCCCCGCCGCGTCGAGGCGTTCGTGCGGGCGGCGCGGGGCGGCTGAGGCCCTATCCTGCCCGCTTTCCCCACGGCTTCCCCCACGGCTTCTCCCACGGCTCCTTCATGAAGGTCTGGCTCAACGGTCGCATCCTCGACGAGTCGCGGGCGCAGGTCAGCGTCCTCGATCGCGGATTCCTCTTCGGCGACGGCGTCTACGAGGTCGTGCGGTACTTCTCGAGGCCGGGGGACCGGCCGTGGGGCGCCGGCGAGGAACTGCACGTCACGCGGCTCGGCCGCAGCCTCGAGTACACCCGCATCCGCGGCTTCGACGCGAACGACCTGCCGCGGATCGCCCGCGAGCTGCTTGCGGCGAACGGACTTTCCGACGCGAGCCTCTACCTGCAGGTGACCCGCGGCGTCGGGGCGACGCGTTCGCACGTGCCGTCGGGGCCGCTCGTCCCGACCGTCTTCGCGAGCGTCTCGCCGTGCGATCCGATCGCCGAGGTCGGCGATCCGGCGCCGATCCGGGCGATCACGCTCGAGGACACCCGCTGGCGGCTGTGCGCGATCAAGACGGTGAGCCTCATGGGCAACATCCTCGCCCTGCTCGAGGCGGACGGAAGCGGGGCGCAGGAGGCGATCCTGCACCGCGACGGCCTCGTCGGCGAGGGGGCGTACTCGAACGTGCTCTGCGTGCGCGACGGGACGCTCGTGACGCCGCCGATCGACGACCGCCCGCCGATCCTGCACGGCGTGACCCGCGTCGACCTGCTCACCGCGGCCCGCGAGGCGGGCGTGCCGTGCGAGGTGCGGGCCCTGCCGCTCGCCGAGCTGCGCGAGGCCGACGAGATCATGATCAGCGCGAGCCGCCGTCTCGTGAGCGGCGTGACCCACCTCGACGGCGTCGAGGTCGGTGACGGCACCGTCGGCCCGGTGACCCGCCGCGTCTTCGCCGCGTACCGCGACGCGATCGCCGCCCACCTGATGTCCCCGGCCGTTTCCGCCTGAGCGAACCGACTTCCACCATGCCGAACCCGAACTTCCTCGCCGTCAGCGTCGGAAACACCTCGACCCGCCTCGGCGTCGCGATCGACGGGGCCCTCGTCGGCACCGACCGCGTCGCGAACGACCTCGGGACGGACGCGATCGTCGCCGCGGCGCGGGCCCTCGCCGAGCGGCATGCCCTCGACGCCTCGGCGCCGGTCGTCCTCGCGAGCGTGAACGACCCGGTTGCCGGGCCGGTCGCCGAGCGGCTCGAGCGTGACCCGCCCCGCGAGGTCTACGGCGTGGGCGATGATCTCGCGATCGCGATCGGGCAGGACGTCGACCCCGAGACGATTGTGGGCGTCGATCGGCTGCTCAACGCGGCGGCCGCGTGGGCGAAACTGCAGCAGGCGTGCGTGGTCGTCGACGTCGGCACCGCGGTGACCGTCGATTTCGTCGATGGCGTCGGGACCTTCCAGGGCGGCTCGATCGCCGCGGGCACGCGGCTGCAGCTCGAGGCCCTCGGGGCGAAGACCGCGGCGCTGCCCGAGGTGACCTTCCGTCGCGCGGGCGAAGGCACCTTCGGCAAGAACACCGTCGACGCGATGATGCTCGGCGTGCAAGAGTCCATCCGGGGCCTCGTCTGGCGGCTCGTCGAGCGCTACAGCCTCGCGTACGGCGCGTTCCCGACGGTCATCGCGACCGGCGGCGACGCCGAGGCGATCTTCGCCGGCGACGAGCTGGTGAACGCGATCGTGCCCGACCTCACGCTGCAGGGGATCGTCGCGAGCGCGAAGGCCGCCCTCGCCGACGGTCGGGCGGGGTGAGGGGGACCGCGCGGTTCGAGGCGTTCGCGAGCTCGCCGCCCGGTGCGGCGGCGCTGGCGACGGTCGAGGTGGTCGCGATCGGGAACACGCTGGAATCGCTGTGGGAAAGGCTCTTCCCGGGGAAGCCGCCGCGCGAGGGGCGGGCCTCGCACCGGACGTTCGGCGAGATCGACGATGGCGTGGTCGCGACGCTCGACGCCCGGCGGGCGATCCTCTTCCCCCACGGCGGTCCGGCGATCGTGCGCGGCGTGCTCGCGTGGCTCGCGGGCCACGGCGTGGCGATCCGCACCGAGCCGCCCGATCCGGTGACGCTTTACCCTGAGGCCCGCGACCGCGTCGAGGCCCACGCCCTCGTGGCGATCGCGGGCGCCGCGAGCCCCGCGGCGATTCCCCTGCTGCTCGCGCAGCGCGAGCGATGGGCGAGGCACGAGGCGCCGCGCGAGATCGACGACCGCGCGCGACGCCTGAACCGCCTGCTCGTCGCCCCGCGGGTCGCGCTGGCCGGCGCCCCGAACGCCGGCAAGAGCACGCTCACGAACGCCCTCGCCGGCCGCGAGGTCGCGATCGCGAGCGAGATCCCCGGCACGACCCGCGACGCGGTCTCGATCCGGCTTTCGCTCGACGGCCTCGTCGTCGACTGGTTCGACACGCCGGGGGTGCGCGAGGCGGGCGCCGATTCCGTCGAACGCGAGGCCCAGCGGATCGCCCGCACGCTGCTCACCGGGGCCGACCTCGTGATCGCCGTGGCCGAACCGGGCGGGGCGTGGCCGGATTCCGACGCCCTCAGTGGACGCGAGCCGGACCTACGGGTCGGGACGAAAGTGGACCTCGGCGAGGTCGCGGGCGCGGACGCCGCGGTCAGCGCCGCGAACGGAGCGGGGCTCGACGCGTTCGCGCGGCTGGTGCGCTCGCGGCTCGTTTCGGACGGCGATCTCGCGTCGGAAACGCCCTGGGCATTCGACCCGCGGCTCATCGGCGGTTGAGGTTTCGCGTCCGGATCGACGCCCAAGCCGTTCGCGGGTCGGGCTCGGAGCGACGAGGCCATGCCTCGTCATGGATTTCACGCAAAAGACCGATTCGCACGGGATCCAGCACGGGGATCCAGCACGGGATCCGGCTCCAGCCGCCGCGTGGTTCCCCGACGGGGCATGGCCCCGTCGTTCCGCGCGGGGTGCGTCCGGGGGCGGGTTCGCGATGAACGCCCCGCTCGTCACGCGTCATGGAGAGCCGGCCTGCGGCCGGCCATGAGGAACGCCCAAGACGTACGCGGGGCGGGCCCACGATCTACGCCCCGCTCGTTCCGCGTCGGTCGCGGACCGACGCCCCCAGTTCCGTCTCGCGCGAAGAACGTCCTGGCTGTCACTGGGGTGGGCGGTCCGCGACCGCCCTGGATGGAGGCTGGGGCCGTTCGCGGG
>JBEIUL010000246.1:0-4462 GCA_040374395.1 Phycisphaeraceae bacterium | reverse complement strand
CGCTCGGCGCCGCGTGGGACTTCCACGGGGTCACCCGCGAGGAGCATGATGCCCGCGACGCGGCCGTCCGTCGGGCCTTCGCGGCCCTCGCCGGTTCACGGGCGAGGATCATCGACCCGTCCGGCAACCTGTTCGACGAGAGCGGCGCATCGCTCGTCGGCGATCCCGACGGGTCGTTCTACTACGATCGCCAGCACCTCTCGCCGCACGGGGCGCGGCGGGCCATCGGCCCGATCGCTGATTCGCTCGTGGCCGCGGCCTCCGACACTTCGCTCGCCTCCGAACCGATCGGCGGCGAGGCGTCGCCGTGAGCCGTCGTGGCTTGTGAGGCGGTCCGGCCCGCCGGTCGCGTTTCCGCTCAGCCCGGGCACGGCCCCCACGAGCCGAGCAGCGAAGCGAGGTCGCCGGGGCCGGTGACGCCGTCGCCGTCGAGATCGCACGCCGCCGTGCCCCAGGCCCCGAGCAGCGCCGCGAGGTCGGCCGGGCCGACCGTGCCGTCGGCGTCGAAGTCGGCCGGGCACGGGGGCGGCGGCGGCAGCTGGGTCTCGTAGGCGCCCATGTCGACCACCGGGGCCTTCGGCGTGCCGCCGCCGACGCCGGGGATCTCGACGACGCGCGGATTCCCGTCGAGGTCGACGGTCACGCCCGCAGGCACCGCCGCGTTCGAACCGACGTCGACGCACGGGCTGTTGAGCTGCAGCCGGAAATCGCCGGCCGAGGCGTTCACCACCTGCGGGTCGACCGCGATGTTTCCGGTGCCCGAGGTGATGCCCTGCACGCAGGAATAGGTCACCGACGTCGTGCCGCCGACCGAGCGGACGCCGTTGTCGGCGGTCGTGCCCGGCCCGGTGTTGCCCCACACGACCGAGTTGGCGACGCTCGAGCTTCCGCCGGTGTTGTAGATGCCGGCGCTGGTGACCGTCGCGAAGTTGCCGATGACCGTCACGTTGCGGATGACCGCGGCCGCCGAGCTTCCGAGCCAGATCGCCCCGCCGCCGCCCGAGCCGGTCGCGCGGTTGCCGACGAAGAGGCAGTTCGTCACGCGGGGCTGGCTCTGGAAGAACTCGAGGGCGCCGGCGCGGGCCGCAAGGTTGTCCTTGAAGGTGCAGTCCTGGAAGGTGACCTGTCCGGCCCCCGCGCAATCGAACGCCCCGCCGTAGGTTCCGCCCTGGTTGGCCTCGAAGTCGCACGCGATGAACTTCGGGGCGCTCCCGTTCACGTAGCCGGCGCCGCCGCCGAACGTGCAGCGGTTGTCGATGAACCGGCAGTTGCGGACGGTCGGGCTCTGGCTCGCGAGGCAGATGATGCCCGCGCCGCGGTCGTTGTTCGCCGAGCTGTTCGCGTAGCCGGCCCGCACCTCGAACCCGTCGAAGACGCCGGTGGTTCCGGTCGTCGCGGTGAGCACGTGGTACGAGTTGTCGGTGCGGGTCGACGCGGCGCTGGTGTCGTTGCCGAGCAGGTCGCCGCTCACGATGCAGAGGTTCGCGTCGAAGTCGCGCTGGTCGAGGCTGGTCTCGCCACCCGCGAACCCGCCGTAGGTCGCGACGCCCGCCTTGATGACGTGCGAGACGGTGCGGGAACTCGTCGACGCCTTGTAGGTGCCGGCCGCGACCCAGATCTGGTCGCCCGACAACGACGCGGCCATCGCCTGATAGAGCCCTTGCGGTCCGCGATAGGCGTTCTCCCACGAGGTTCCGTCGCCGGTGCCGGTCGTGAGGTTCGCACTGACGTAGCGGGTCGCGGCGTCGGAGGCCGCGGCGAGGGCGAGGGGAAGGACGATCGCGGGCAGCAGGCGGAGGAGCGAGGGCTTCATGGCCGACGACTGTACCCCTCCCCCGGGGGGGTTCCAACGACGGAAGCGAGGTTTCGTCGGGAATGACCGGGGCGGGGAACGCCGGTCCGACCCCAGGTTCCGGGAACCTCCCGCGGTTCGCGCTCCCGACCGGTCCCCGAGGCGCGATCCGAGGCGAGATCGGATCGGTGCGGTTCGGTACATCCGGCGGCGGTCGACGGGCGAAGCCCGACCGCGTCGTCCGGTTCCCTGCCGGGCAAGAGGGCCATCCACCATGCCGACCAAGCCGCGCATTCCTTTCATCCGCCTCGTCACCCTCCTGCTGGCCCTTGCCACGGGGGGCCATCCCACCCTCGCCGGCACCGCCTTCCCGGCGGCCGACGCGAACCTCGAATTCGACGGCGGGACCCGGGGCTGGCAGACCGTCCTCGATGGGGTCATGGGCGGCCTGTCGACGGGTCGCATCGCCGCGGGCGAGGGCGGCACGCTTCGGTTCACGGGCGAGCTCTCGCTCGAGAACAACGGCGGGTTCTCGCAGATCCGGTCCGCGGTGCCCGAGGGGCTCCTCGCGGGCCGGTCGGGACTGGCCATGCGCGTGAAGGGCGACGGGCGCACCTACCAGTGCAACCTCCGGTCGTCCCGCGCGAGGCTCATGGCCGGCGGTTACGAGCGGCCCTTCGCGACCGAGGCCGGCGAGTGGATCGAGGTGGAGATCCCCTTCGACGAGTGCGTGCTGAACAGCTTCGGTCGCCGCGTGCGGAACGCGCCGGCCCTCGATCCGGCGACGATCGAGTCGATCGGGATCACGCTCTCGGACAAGAAGCCCGGCCCGTTCTCGCTCGAGATCGACTGGATCCGTCCCGCCGGCGGAGACGTCGCTCCGCCTTCGGACGGGTCGCTCGTCCAGGTCGCCACGGACGCGAACCTGACCACGCTGCTCGCCCTCGTGAAGGCCTCGGGCCTCGAGCTGCCGAAGGACGGGCCCGTCACGATCTTCGCCCCGGCGAACGAGGCCTTCGCCGCGCTGCCGAAGGAGAAGGTCGAATTCCTGACCAGCCCCGATGGCCGGTCGACGCTGCAGGCGATCCTGAAGCACCACGTCGTCGCCGGATCGCTCGGAAGCGCCGCCGTCCTCGATCGCCGGCGGCTCGAGGCGCTTTCCGGACAGCGGCTCGAGGTCGATCCCGCCGCGCTCACCGTCGACGGCGCCCGTCTCGTGACCACCGACGTCGCGTTCGACGGCGGCGTGGTGCACGTGATCGACGCGGTCATGCTGCCGGAACTCCGCACCATCGAGGAGATCGTGGCCACGGACGACCGCCTCGCGACGCTCCGCACGGCCATCGGGGCGGCGGGCCTCGGCGAGCGGCTGGGCAAGGCGAACCCGGGTCCGTGGACACTCCTCGCGCCGTCGAACGAGGCGTTCGCCGCCATTCCCGCCGAGGCGCTCTCGGGCCTGCTCGCGGACCGCCCGGCGCTCACCGCCGTGCTCGCGGGCCATGTGCTCCCGACGTCGATCCGTCGCGAGAGCATGCTGGCCGCGGCTTCCGCCGCGACGCTCGCGGGAAACGCCCCGGTCGCCTTCGCGCTCGAGTCGGGCGCGATCACCGTCGACGGGGCCCGGATCGAGGTCGCCGACCTCGAGGCCGCGAACGGCGTGATCCACGTGATCGACCGGGTCCTGCTGCCGAAGGCGCCGTCCGCCGGGGACACCGCCGCGGGCATGAGCCCCCGGCAGCGGGCGGCCGCGATCCTCGAGCTGGCCATCGAGCGCGGCGTGCCCCGCTTCAACGCCGGCGACGCCGCGTCGTGCGCCGCCCTGTACGAGCTGGCCGTGCTGTCGGTCGTACTGCTCGGCGAGGACGCCGTGACTCCGGCGGTGAAGGCGGAACTTGCCGCCGCCCTCGAGCGCGGCGCCGCGAAGCGCGATGATTCCGAGCGGGCCTGGGTGCTGCGGCGGGCGATGGATCGCGCCCTCGCCGCGGGCGATGTGCATTGACGAGGTCGGGGCGGTCGGGGCGCGAAGAGACCGGTACGTTCGTCGCGCGACCGCGGGGGGCGTCGATCTGCGGCCGATGCCTGCCGGGAGACGCGCCGAACCACCACGCCCGATCTCCGAACACCCGGCGGCCCCAAAGCAAGCACCCCCGGCGACTTGCCGGGGGCGTTCACGATTGACCCCAAGGGGATTCGAACCCCTGTTACCTCCGTGAAAGGGAGGTGTCCTGAACCAGGCTAGACGATGGGGCCGGAATGTCTCCGCGGTGAACGCCGCCGGATCGGCGGAGATCCGGCGGGAGCTTCGCGGAATGACCCCAAGGGGATTCGAACCCCTGTTCCATCCGTGAGAGGGATGTGTCCTGAACCGGGCTAGACGATGGGGCCGGGTCCTGCGCGATTGCAGGGCGGAAGAGTGTAGCAGGATCTTCGGAGGCGTCCACGAGACGGAAAGGCGGGGGAACCCCGCCGCCGAGGCCCCCCCGCCGCATGCCGGATAGCCGTCAGGTTCAGCGCCGCCGCGACCGGACGAGGCCCGCGAGGGCGAGGACCGCGAGGCCCGCCGGCGACGGGACCGCCTCGACGAGGACGATCGAGCCGGTGTAGGCCCCGACCGTCCCGCGGTCGAAGGCGTAGCTGAAGGCGGTCCCGTCGGAGAGGAACCCCGAGAGG
>JBEIUL010000318.1:0-3647 GCA_040374395.1 Phycisphaeraceae bacterium | reverse complement strand
TCGTCGATCCGAAGCTCGTACTCTCCGACGGGGAACTCCTCGAGGCTGAAGCGGACCCACGTCGCGCATCCACCGTCGTCCGCGACACGGCGCTGGATCTCCACGAGCAGCGTGCCGGAGCCCTGGTCCGCGTCGAGCGAGAACACCCGGTCGTCGGGGCACCCGAGATCGCGTTCCTCGGGGAATCTCCATTCGACCGACGCGTTGCCGCCACCCGAGACGCGGACGATCTCGAGGTCGGCGTCGAAGATCGGGAAGTCGAGCGGCCGGGTCCGCGGGTCACCGTCGAAACCGCCATCGGCGAAGGTCACGCGGGCCGATCGCGTGCCCGCCATCGCGAGCATCCGCTCGATGCCGTCGGGCGCCCGATGCGGGGCGTTCCCCGGCGGCGGCCCGTCGATGCCGACCGCGGGCCAGGTGGACGATGCGAAGAGCGGCCCGGCATGGCACGCGACGCACCGGCCGACCGGCACCCCGTCGAGTTCGCCCTGGTTCATGAAGATCGCGAGGCCGCGCCGTTCCTCGTCGTCGAGGAATCCCCCGCCATCCTCGGGAAAACCGGCCTCCGCGAAATGGTCGTATCGGGTCTCGTCGGAGACGAGCGTCGACTCGTACGCCTGCACCGCAAGTCCGAAGATGAGCGGGAAGTTCGCCTCGACCTGCGGGACGCCGTCCGGCGTGGGCAGCGACGTCCGCCAGCGCGGCAGGAACGCGGCCTCCACGAGTTCCCGGTAGGTGACTTCAAGCCCGAGACCGTCACCGTCGACCAGCGGCCCGAGGACCGAGTCGTCGGACCGCACCCGTTGCGTGGCGAGCGGCCGGCGGTCGAGCACCTTCGCCGCGAGGTCGGGCCAGCTCCGGCCGGCGCACGACATCTCGACCGGGTTCAGCACCGGCCCCACCGCCTGCGAGGCGAGGCTCGAGAAGTCAAGCATCACGGCGGTCTGCACGAGACCGGTCCCGGCTCCGTTCGCGACCCAGACCCTCGCCGAGGGATCGACCGGCCCGAGGCCGTTGCGTCCGTTGAACCAGGGGTTCGCGCGGCCATCCCAGAAACTACGGATGTTGAAGACCGCGTTGATCACCGTAGGCGGGTTGCGACCGGTGACCTGCCGCTGCGCGACCCCGTCGAGCATGAAGACCGTCTCGGGCAGCGCGTCGCAGACCTCCTCGAGGTGGCCCGGCTCGAATCCGACGAAGCGTCGGCTCAGCACTCCTTGCGAGCCCGCGACGTCATCGAGGTCGCGGAGGATCTCGCTGAAACGAGAGGCCGGATCGGCGAAGACCGTCGTGGGGAAGAAGTCGGCGGTCTTGAGTTCACCCGCCCCGGTCTTCGTGTCGAAGGTTCCGTTCGCCCCGGGATGCACGGTGTTGAGCCGACGCGGATCGACGCCGGCGTGGCCGTGGCACGTGGCGCACGCGGTCTGCCCGTCGCTTCCGATCGCGACATCCCAGAAGAACGACTTGCCGAGCGCGACCAGCGCCTCGTCGTCGGCCACGAAATCAGACCGTCGGGTGGGTCGGGGCACCCATTGCCCCTTGAGGCTTTCCGGGTAATCGACCGCTCGCTCGTCGCCGCCGAGCGACCGCGTCTCGGGAAGCAAGAGGGCCGCGACGACGATGAATGGAATCCACCGCGGATCGCGGGAGGAGGGGTGCATGAAAGACTCGACTTCTTCGCCTCGCGATCGTGGGACGGGACCGGACGAGAGCATTACATCGCCCCGCGCCGGGTTCAACTCTGGCGCCCACAATCGGTTGCAGATTCCGAGGATTCATCGCGGCGTCGTGCGGACGGGCGACAAAAAAGACGCTGGGCAAGACCGAAGCCTTGCCCAGCGCTTGAACGGAGAGGGTGGGATTCGAACCCACGGTGAAGACAAGCCCCACACCAGTTTTCGAGACTGGCCCTTTCAACCGCTCAGGCACCTCTCCAGTGCTTCGCGAGAACGGAGATTGTCGGCCGGACCGGCCCGCGGGTCAACCCGAACGAACGAATACGTCCCAGACCCGTCGCCAACCCCGTCCGCCCCCGGGTTACCCGGAACGAAACCGGGCTCAGCCCCAGTTCCCGAGGAGGATCGTCAGGTCGGCCGCACCGACCGTCCCATCGTGGTTGAGGTCGGCCGGGCCCGGACCTCCGGCCCAGGCCCCGAGCAGGATGGTCAGGTCCGCGGAACCAACCACCCCGTCGCCGTTCAGGTCGCCGACCCGGACCTCGCACGCATCGGCCGTGCCGTTCGCGTTCGCGTCGACGCAGCTCGTCCCGATCCCCTGCCACGACGCTCCCGCAAGGGTGCAGTCGGCCTCGGGGAGAGGCAGACAGAAGCCGGTGCCGAAGCAGCACGCACCAACCGGATCGGGGCAGTCGATGCCCGCGCAACTCGTCCCGTTCCCCTGGAACACGCCGCCGAGGGCCTGGCACTCGGTCGGGCTCACCGGGCCGGTGCAGCTTCCATTCGGCAGGCAGCAGGCGCCGCTCGGGAAGCAGACGTAGCCCGAGCACGGGACGCCCGCCGGGCCGGGCACGCCGCCGGCCGCGAGGCAGGTGGCGGACGTGAGCTGCAGGCAGCCGCCGGTCGACGCGAAGCAGCACGGGCCGGTCTGCGGGGCGCAGCCGCCGACCGAGCAGGTTGAGCCGGCGCCCTGGAACGAGCCGCCGAGGGCGACGCATTCCGATTCGGACCTCGTCTCGCACCCTCCGCCCGGCAGGCAGCAGGCGCCGACCGGGGCGCAGTTCACCGGCGTCCACGTCGCGCGGATGACCCAGTCGCCGCTCGGGCGGCAGCCGGTCGGCAGCTGGGCGAACGTCCGCCATCCCGCGGGGCAACCGAAGACCCCGCAATCGATCGCGTAGAGCCAGTTGTTCGTCGGATGCTGCAGGCCGCCGACATCGGTGCACGGAAAGGCGTTGCTGTTCGACGGCGGCGCGACGAAGCACGGGTTCGAGACCTGGTTGTTGTGCCGGTCGATCCGGTAGCCGATCGAGAACGTGTTGGTGCCGTCGTTCTGCACGACGATCTGTTCGGGGTCGCCCGGATCGATCAGGAACTGGACGTTCACGCCGTTCGTGCCGGGCGGGATCACCAGGTGCGGCAACGTCTTCCCGTCGCTGCTCGCCGAGAAGATGATCTGGCCGTTCGCCGGCGTCCCTTCCCAGACGATGATCGACCAGTGGGTGGTCGTGGTGACCTGGGTCGAGCTGGTCGCGAAGATCATCTCGCAGAGGTCGAGCCGCAGCGGGAACTGATCGGGGGAGATCGTGAACGAGACCGCGGCGACCTCGTCCTCGGCGAAGCCTCCCTGGGCGATGTACGAGCCGGGGCCGAAGTCGGAGCTGGTCCACGTACCGACGACGGGAGGGCAGGCGCCGGCCACGCCACCTTCCGGCGGTTCGCCGACGGTGAGCGTGGCGGGTTCGGCAAGCAGGACCAGCGACTCGACGATGCGGGACGACGGCGGGGCCTCGGAAAGGCGGCCCTTCGGCGGAGCGACCGGCAGCGCGAGCGATGCGGCAAGCGCGAGGGGGATGAACGGCATGGGCTCGGGTTCTCCGGGAGGTTTCCCGAGGTCACCATACGGCCGGCCGACGGGGCGGCAAGCATCGAGTGGCGCGATTGGCTTCGAATGGGTCCGATACCGGACCG
>JBEIUL010000323.1:0-3608 GCA_040374395.1 Phycisphaeraceae bacterium | reverse complement strand
GTTCAACACCGGCCTCAACTGGGCCTACGGCATCTCGGGTCCCGCGCAGGGACATTGGATCGCCGACCACCGCTCCGGGCGGACCACGCTCGCGACCGACGCCTACAGCCACCCGCAGCCGCACGCCTGCTTCATCCAGGCCGTGAGCGACGACCTCGTCGGCGAGGGCGGCATCATGGACCTCTGGACGCGCGAGGCGCGCCTCTTCAAGTACGGCTCGGGCACCGGCACCAACTTCTCGCAGCTCCGCGGCGAGAACGAGCCGCTCTCGGGCGGCGGCAAGAGCTCGGGCCTCATGAGCTTCCTCAAGATCGGCGACCGCGCAGCGGGCGCGATCAAGTCGGGCGGCACCACCCGCCGCGCGGCCAAGATGGTCTGCCTCGACCTCGACCACCCCGACATCGAGGGCTTCGTCAACTGGAAGGTCCGCGAGGAGGTCAAGGTCGCGGCCCTCGTCGAGGGCATGAAGCAGCTCGGCGCCGAGCAGAAGGAAGTTGCCGAGCGGCTCAAGCTCAAGCTCGACTACGACTTCAACGGCGAGGCGTACTACACGGTCAGCGGCCAGAACTCGAACAACTCGGTCCGCATCCCCGACGCGTTCTTCGACGCGATCGACGCGGGCGGCGAGTGGAAGCTCATCCGCCGCACCGACGGCAAGGTCGCGAAGACCCTCGCCGCCGCCGACCTCTGGAAGCAGATCAACTTCGCCGCGTGGCGGTGCGCCGACCCGGGCGTGCAGTACGACACCACGATCAACGCCTGGCACACGTGCCCGGCGGGGGGCCGCATCAATGCGAGCAACCCCTGCTCGGAGTACATGTTCCTCGACAACACCGCGTGCAACCTCGCGTCGATCAACCTGCTCAAGTTCTACGACTCCGAGAGGCGGGCCTTCGACCTCGACGGCTACGAGCACGCGATCGGCCTCTGGACGATCGTGCTCGAGATCTCGGTGCTCATGGCGAGCTTCCCCTCGCGGGAGATCGCCGAGCTCTCGTGGAAGTACCGCACCCTCGGCCTCGGCTACGCGAACCTCGGGGCGATGCTCATGCAGGCGGGCATCCCCTACGACAGCGACGAGGGCCGCGCCGTGTGCGGTGCCCTCACCGCGATCCTCACCGGCCGCTCGTACGCGACGAGCGCCCTGCTCGCCGCCGAGCACGGGCCGTTCGCGGGCTTCGAGGAGAACCGCGAGAACATGCTGCGGGTCATGCGGAACCACCGCCGCGCCGCCCGCGGGGTCTCGCGCGACGCCGCCGAGTGGGAGTCGCTGCGGATCCGCCCGGTGCCGATCGACCACTCGATGTTCGCCCGCAAGGCGATCAACCTCGCGAACGCCGACGCCCTGCTCGACCGCGCGATCGGCAGCTGGGACGACGCGGTCTCGTTCGGCGAGAAGTTCGGTTACCGCAACGCCCAGGTGACGGTCATCGCCCCGACCGGGACGATCGGCCTGCTCATGGACTGCGACACCACCGGCGTCGAGCCCGACTTCGCCCTCGTGAAGTTCAAGAAGCTCGCCGGCGGCGGCTACTTCAAGATCGCCAACCAGTCGCTGCGGCCCGCCCTCGCGGCCCTCGGCTACCCGCAGGCCCAGATCGACGAGATCCTGACCCACGTGATGGGCCGGCTCACCGTCGACGTGCCGATGCCGGCCGCCGACGGCAGCACCGGTCGCGGCGCCTCGTTCCGCGAGTTCCTGCTCGGGAAGGGCTACACCTCCGAAGACCTGCTCTCGCTCGAGAACTCCCTGCCGGCGTTCTTCGAGATCGGCCACGCGTTCTCGGCGTGGTCGATGCCCGCCCGCGTGCTCGAGGCGGCGAAGGTCGACCCGGCGAAGGCCAAGACCGACCCGAAGTTCAACGGCCTCAAGCTCCTCGGCCTCTCGAAGGGCCAGATCGCGACGCTGAACCGGCTCGTCTGCGGCACGCAGACCGTCGAGGGCGCTCCGCACCTCAAGGACGCCCACCTGCCCGTCTTCGACTGCGCGAACCGCTGCGGTCCGTTGAGCACGCGGTTCATCCACGCGAACGGGCACATCCGGATGATGGCGGCGTCGCAGCCGTTCATCTCGGGCGCGATCAGCAAGACCATCAACCTGCCCGCCGAGGCGTCGATCGACGACATCGGGGCCGCGTACCGCCTCTCGTGGGAGCTCGGCCTCAAGGCGAATGCCCTCTACCGCGACGGCTCGAAGCTCAGCCAGCCGCTCTCGACCAAGTCCGACGCCGAGGACACCGACGAGGCCGACGACGGGGACGTGCTCGCCGAGGCCGTGGCCGAGAAGGCCGAGAAGGTCGGGGCCAGCCCGCTGTCCGACCTGCCGGCCCGCACCGCGAGCGTGACCGGCGGGATCACCGAGGTGATCGCCGCCGAGAGCCCGGCCATGATCGTCGAGCGGATCATCGAGCGGGTCATCGAGCGGCCGATGCGTCGCCGCCTCGCGGACACCCGCGAGAGCGTGACCCACAAGTTCAACGTGGCCGGCCACGAGGGCTACCTCATCGTCGGCCTCTACGAGGACGGCACGCCGGGCGAGCTCTTCATCACGATGGCGAAGGAAGGCTCGACGATCGGCGGCCTCATGGACAGCCTCGGCACCGCGATCAGCGTGGCCCTGCAGTACGGCGTGCCGGTCAAGAGCCTGGTGGACAAGTTCGCCCACCAGCGGTTCGAGCCGATGGGGATGACGACCAACCGCGACATCCCCTTCGCGAAGAGCCTCGTCGACTACATCTTCCGCTGGCTCGGCATGCAGTTCATCCCGGGCTACCGCGAAGCCAACGCCCCGAATCGGGGCGGCGAGAAGGGCGGCACCGAGGCCTACGGGGCCCCGGCGGCCTCCGAAGCGGGCGCGAGGAAAGCCGCCCCCGCCACCACCAACACCCGCGAGGACCAAGGATGGCCAGCAGAAGGATCCGGAACGAGGCAGGCGGACGGCGCGACGGCCGCGTGGGGCAACCGGTTCGGGAACGCCCCGACCGGCAGCCCGATGGGCGGTTCGGCCGTGAGCGGCGGCGAGTTCGGCGTCAGCGGCCGGGTGAAGACCGGCGAGACGGGCGGACGCGATGCGACGAGTGGCTGCCGGTCCGACGACTGTTCGTGTGAGCCCGGCTCGACCCGCCTCTCGAAGGTCGTCGTGACCGAGGAGACCGTCGTGGTCGACGCGGACGGCTCGACCCTTTCCTCGTCCCGTACCGTCGCGGCGACCGCCCTCGACCAGTCGAACGCCGCCCTCATGGGCGACGCCCCCGCCTGCGACGTCTGCGGCTCGATCACCGTCCGCAACGGCACCTGCTACCGCTGCCTGAACTGCGGCAACTCGATGGGCTGCTCGTGAGCCCGACCGCGTCGACTTTCACCCGCTGACCTTCCCCCAACTTTCCCGAGGAATCCCGCGAGCGTCGGACTCGCCGCCTGAACACGCAGCACAACCCACGAGGCCGGGCGGCCTCCCCTCCGACTCGCCCGGTCTCCTCCCCCGCGACGGAAGGTTCGCCCCGGAACGCATGTGACGGTCGGCGAGTGGATGGACCCTCCTTGCATCGGACGAACTGCCAAGGATTGGCTCGGTTCGTTCCCCCCGAGCCTTCGGGGTGACCTGATCG
>JBEIUL010000103.1:0-7370 GCA_040374395.1 Phycisphaeraceae bacterium | reverse complement strand
CGAGTAGAAGTCGCAGTAGTGGCACTTGTGGAAGCAGAACGGTACGTGGGCGTACAGCCCCCGAACCGCGATCGCCCCCCCGGGAAGGGCCGATTCGAGGGTGTTCGCGGGGGTGGAGACGATCGGCAGCGGCCGCACGGACCCCGATCGTATGCGGACGCGCCGAAACCCGTCCCCTTTCCCCTAAACTGTCCGGCTTCGGACTTCCCATGCCAGCCCCCTCCCCGAACGTCGGTTCCCACCCCGCTTCCGCACCCCGCAACGCGGCGGTCGTCGGCCTCCAGTGGGGCGACGAGGGCAAGGGAAAGATCGTCGACCTGCTGACCTCCCGCTTCGACACCATCGCCCGCTACAACGGCGGCGCGAACGCGGGGCACACGGTGGTCGTGGGCGACCAGAAGTACGCCCTGCACCCGATCCCGTCGGGCATCCTCTACCCCGACAAGCTGAACGTGGTCGGGAACGGCACGGTGGTCGATCCCGAGAAGCTGCTCGAGGAGGTCGACGCCCTTCGGGCCCGCGGCATCGAGGTCGGCGACAACCTCAAGGTCTCGGACCGGGCCCACGTCGTCATGCCCTACCACAAGGAGCAGGACGCGGCCCTCGAGGAGATGCTCGCCCGCAAGTCGGGCAAGGACACCGGAGGCCTCGCGATCGGCACGACCCGCCGCGGCATCGGCCCGGCGTACGCCGACAAGATCTTCCGCTCGACCGCGATCCGCGTCGGCGACCTGCTCGAGCCCGCGGTCCTGCGGCGGAAGCTCGACACGGTCTGCGGGATCCGCTCGGCCGAGCTCGAGGCGCTCGGGCTCATCCAGGCGCCGCTCGACGCGGCGAAGCTCGCCGAGCGCTACGAGCGGATCGGCCAGCGGCTGCGGCCGCACGTCGCCGATACCGTCTACCTGCTGCACGAGCGGCTGCGGGCAGGGAAGTCGATCCTGTTCGAGGGCGCGAACGCGTGCCTGCTCGACATCGACCACGGCACGTACCCCTACGTCACGAGCTCGAACTGCTCGACGCTCGGGATTCCCGCCGGGACCGGCATCCCCGGCCGCGAGATCCACGTCGTCTACGGCATCATGAAGGCGTACTCGACGCGGGTCGGGGCGGGGCCCTTCCCGACCGAGCAGGCGAACCCGATCGGCGACCGGATCCGCGAGCGCGGCCGCGAGTACGGCACCACGACCGGACGCCCCCGCCGCTGCGGGTGGCTCGATCTCGTCGCGGTCAAGTACTCGGCGATGGTGTGCGGCGCGACCGCGATCGCGTGCACGCTCTTCGACGTGCTGACGGGCTTCGACGAGCTCAAGCTGTGCACCGCGTACCGGATGCCCGACGGCTCGACGAGCGACCGCTTCCTGCCCGACGCCGACCGGCTCGCCCGCGTGACCCCGGTCTACGAGTCGATGCCGGGCTGGAGCGAGGAGATCCGCGACGCGAGCGACCGGGCGTCGCTGCCGGCGAACGCCCGGGCGTACCTCGCGCGGATCGAGGAGTTCGTCGGCGTGCCGATCGAGATCGTCTCGATCGGGCCGGAGCGGACGCAGACCCTCTCGTCGCGAGGCGAGGCGGCCCTCGCGGGAGGCCGCCGGTGACCCCGGCGACGGCGTCGATTCCCGACCGGGCGACCCGCAAGGCCGCGGCCCTCGAGGCCCTCGGACTGCCCGCCACGTCGCTGCCCCGTCACGTCGCGATCATCATGGACGGCAACGGCCGCTGGGCGACCGCGCAGGGCCTGCCCCGACTCGCCGGCCACCTGGCCGGGGCCGAGCTCGTCCAGCACCTCATCGCCGAGTGCGCGGTCCTCGGGATCGAGGCGATCACCCTGTACACCTTCTCGAGCGAGAACTGGAAGCGGCCCGCCGAGGAAGTCGCGGGGCTCATGGAGCTGGCCGAGCGGTACCTGAAGAGCGAGATCAGCCGCATGCGGGACAACGGCGTCCGCTTCCGCCGGATCGGCCGGCGGGCGGGGCTTCCCGAGCCGGTGCTCGGGGCCCTCGACGCGGCCGAGGCCGCGACCGCGGACGGCGACGGCCTGACGCTCTGCCTCGCGGTCAATTACGGCTCGCGGGCGGAGATCGTCGACGCGGTCCGCGGCATTGCCGCCGACGCGAAAGCCGGTCGGATCGATCCGGCGGCGATCGACGAGGAGTTGATCTCCGGCCGCCTCGATACGGCGGGCCTTCCCGACCCCGACCTCCTCATCCGGACCGCGGGCGAGATGCGGATCTCGAACTACCTCCTCTGGCAGATCTCCTACGCCGAGCTGTTCGTCACCGACGTGCCCTTCCCGGATTTCTCGGTGGAGCGGTTCCGGGAGGCGCTGCGGATCTTCGCGAGGAGGCAGCGGAAGTTCGGCGAAGTCCGGTAGGGTCGCCGGCGGTCGGACAACCGACGGGAAATTCGGCGGTTTTCTTGCTCGGGAGGTCCGAGGCGGATTATTCTGGACGGTTCGGGGAACTTGGTCGCGACGGGCGACGCATGTGACCCGCTCCGATGCGGCGGCGACCGAGCAGGGGTCGGCCGCGATGGACCATCCGGCGGCCGGGACCGGCCCGATCTCGCCACTCTCCCATGACCTCCATGAACCCCCTCCGTCGGACGCCACGCCCGGTCACCACCGGACAACGAGTTCGCCCGCTGCTCGGGTTCGCTTCGGTCGCCGTGCTGGTGGCGATCGCCGCCGCCGGCGTGCCGCCGAAGGGTTCCGACGATCCAGCCCTGAAGTCCGCCGGCCGCGTGGCACCCCCGTCGTTCACCGACGAGCGGGCCGAGCCCGAGTTCGACGGGTTCGCCTCGCTCCACGCGGGAACGCTCGACGCCCTCGTCGCGGGCGACCCGTTCGTGCTGCCGACCGCCGACGGGATCGGCATCGCGATGCGGCTCGACTCGCGAGGACAGTTCCCCGACGGCACGAGGACGTTCACGTTCTCGGGCGACCCCGATCTCGGCTCCGACCTCGGGTCATCCGCGGCCCTCGCGACCCGCGATGGCCTCGTCGGCGGATTCGTCCGCCCGGGTGGCGGACTGGTGCTCGAGGTCGTCCCTCAGGGACCGGGGCTGCAGTCGCTCCGGTGGTCCGGCGCCGACCTCGGCTGCGGCGGAGCCTTGGCGGGACCGGACGACGCGGCCGCCGAGGACGAGGGCGGCGTGGCCGGCGGCTGCAACGACAGCCCGCTCTTCCAGGATGTCCTGATCGTCTACAACTCGGCCGCGGCCTCGGCGCTCGGTGGCTCGGCGGCCGCGGAGATCGCGATCTCGGCGGCGGTCGCGACCGCGAACCAGTCGTTCAAGAACAGCCAGCTGTCGAACCGCATCCGCCCGGTGCGGGTCCAGCAGGTCGACTTCCCCGCCACCGGCTCGGCCGGATCGCAACTGAACGACCTCGCGACCGGCGCGGCGGGTGCCCCGATCCGGGCCCTTCGCGACCAGTACGGGGCCGACCTCGTGCAGCTCGTGACCGTCTACAACGACGCGTGCGGGCTCGCGTACCTGTTCAATGGCTCGCCGGGAAGCGGATTCAGCACGGTCGCGGCCGGGTGCATCAGCGGGTTCACGTCGATCCACGAGTTCGGTCACAGCTTCGGATGCTGCCATGCGGTCGGTGACGGCGGTGGCTGCGACACCGGCGGCTACTACCCGTTCTCGACCGGTTACCGGTTCGTCGGGGCGAGTGGCATCCAGCGGCGCACGATCATGGCGTACTCGCCGGGCGACCAGATCGGCTTCTTCTCGAATCCCTACCTCCAGTTCGACGGGCGTCCGCTCGGGTCGCTCACCCCGCCGGGAACCGACAACACCCGCACGATCGGGCTCACCTCGGCGTCGGTCTCGAATTTCCGATGCTCGATCGTGGGCGCCCCCGACTGCAACCAGAACGGGGTTCCCGATCCGGTCGACCTGCTCGACGGGACGAGCGTCGACTGCAACCTGAACCTCGTGCCGGACGAGTGCGAGACGGGCGTCGACTGCACGCCCGACCAGGTCGCGTTCTTCCCGGCGGACGGCGACCCGCGAATTCTCGACGCGTTCGGCACCTCCATCGAGATCGGTCAGCGGGCCACCCCGCCCGACACGTCACCGTACCTCGGCGTCGGCGCGTTCGGTGACGACGCGTCGGCCGACAACTCCGGCGCCGCATTCGTGTGGCGGCTGAACGGCACGGCGTGGACGCAGGAGGCGAAGCTCAAGTCACCGACCCCGAGGCCGAACGCCCTCTTCGGCTGGGCGCTCGCCGCCCACCGGCGCTCGGCCCAGGTCTCGCCGCTTCCCGTGGTGCCCGAGCGGTCGTTCCTCGCGGTGGGTGCCTATCGCCAGCCGGGCGGGACCGATGCGGCTCCGCTCGTGAACCAGGGGACGGTCTACGTCTACGCCCGCAACACCGACACCCCGGCGGGCCAGTGGCCGCTGAGCCGGACCGTCCGGCCGACCGACGGCCTGGCGAACGCCCTCTTCGGCTTCGCGGTCGACATGACGCGGGTCAATGCCGACGCCGACGACCTCCTGTTCACCGGGGCCCCGACCTCCGGCGGCAAGGGGGCAGTGTTCATCCACCGGATCCCGACGCTCGACACCGCGACGCTGCCGGCGGCGCGGAAGATCGTCTTCCAGTACGCCCCCGAAGGCAGCGACTTCGGCTGGAGCGTCGCGGTCGATCCGCTGGTGATCGATCCGGTCAATCCGGCCGATCCGCTGCGGCGGCGGGCGATCCTCGTGGCCGGCGCCCCGGGGTACGGAGACAACTCGGGTCGCGTGAAGTGTCACGAGCGGACGCTCACCGCGAACGCCCTTTTCAACGCGAGCGGCGTGACCGTCGGGCTTCCGACGGCGCTCTCGCAACCGGGCGACCGGTTCGGCGAGGCGGTGGCGATCTCGGACAACCTGATCGCGGTCGGCGCTCCCGGCCGCGACGCCTCGCGGGGCGGCGTGTTCATCTTCCGTCGCACCGGGCTGAACCTCTGGAACCTCGTGCAGTCGCTTTCCGTCGGAACCACCGCGGCCGAGGGCGATCGGTTCGGAGCCTCGGTGAGCCTGCAGCTCGAGGCGAACGGGGCCCTGACGCTGCTCGTCGGCGCCCCGCGCCGCGAGGTATCGACGCCGGGCGGCCTGCGGGTCGACGCGGGGGTCGTCTACACCTACCGCATGGCCCCCGCCGCGACGACGTTCACGCTCGTCCGCGAGACCACGGCCTTCGACGCCCGGAACGGCGACCAGTTCGGCTTCTCGCTCTTCCAGCGGCCCGCCGAGCGTTGGATCGGGGCGCCCTTCAACGACGACCAGGGCCTCAACTCGGGCAAGGCCTACCTCCTTCCGGATCCCGTGACCCCGTGACGACCATGCCCGCCGATTCCCGATCGCCGAACCCGGCCCAACGCGTCCTCCGGTCGGTCGCGGTCCGCCTCGCCGGACTGGCCTGCCTGCTCGCGATCCTGCTTCCGGCCGCGAATGCCTCGGCCCAAGGCGGGTTCAACGCCTGCTCGCAGTCGTCCGGCTCATGCTTCGAGGTCCGCCTCGACGAGGCGGGCTGCAGCGCGGTCGACTGCTGCAACACGGTCTGCACCATCGAGCCGGCCTGCTGCACCGCCGGCTGGGACGAGATGTGCGTGGCGATCGCCGAGAAGTTCTGCTCGGCCTGCGGCACCGCGACCAACAGCTGTTTCGCGGTGGCGACCACGCCCGGGTGCAGCACCCCGGAGTGCTGCTCGTACGTCTGCTCGGTCGACCCGCACTGCTGCGGCACGCAGTGGGATCAGCCGTGCGTCGATCGCGCGAAGGCCGACTGCCAGGGCTGCGGCGAGCCGGGAGCCGGGGACTGCCTCGTGGTCCACCAGGGCTTCGGCTGCAACGACGCCGCGTGCTGCGAGGAGGTCTGCCAGACCGACCCCAACTGCTGCTCGATCATCTGGGACCAGGCCTGCACCCAGCTCGCGGCCCTCTACTGCCTCGACTGCGGCGGGCCGCTGTCGGGCTCGTGCTGCCACGCCCAGCTCACGCCCTACTGCAACAATCCGCTCTGCTGCGACCGGGTGTGCAACATCGATCCCTACTGCTGCAACACGCGGTGGGACGAGGCGTGCGTCGAGCTCGCCAACACCGAGTGCGACCTGTGGAACTGCCGCTGCGGCGACCCCACGGCCGGCGATTGCCGCTCGGCCCACGGGAACCCCGGCTGCTCGGACTTCGACTGCTGCAACGCGGTGTGCCTGCTCGACCCGTGGTGCTGCAACGTGAGCTGGGACTATTCCTGCATCAACATCGCGAGCCAGGAGTGCACCACGAACCCCGCCTGCGGGCAAGCCCAGTCGGGCTCGTGCTACGTGCGGCACCAGAACCCAGGCTGCGATGACGCCGGCTGCTGCGACCGGGTCTGCGTGGTCGATCCGCTCTGCTGCGAGATCACCTGGGACGACGATTGCGTGCGGTTCGCCGAAGAGGTCTGCACGCGGTGCGGCGACGTGCTCGCGGGCTCGTGCTTCGCCCCGCATGCCGAGAGCGCCTGCGCGAACTACCTCTGCTGCGAGGCGGTCTGCCAGGTCGACCCCTTCTGCTGCAGCCAGCAGTGGGATTCGCTCTGCGTGACCATCGCCGAGAGCCAGACGATCTGCGGCGACCCGATCAACAGCTGCGGCGGTCTCGGCCGCCGGAACTGCTTCGTCGCGGGCACGCTGCCGGGCTGCTCGGACGCGACCTGCTGCCTCTCGGTCTGCACGGTCGACCCGTGGTGCTGCGAGGTCCGCTGGGACGCCGCCTGCGCCCAGGTCGCGATCGACAGCGTCGAATGCGGCGGCCTTCCGGTGTGCGAGCCGGGCGGCGGCGGCCGCGGAAGCTGCATCACGCCGCACCTGCCCTATCGCGGCTGCAACGACCCGCTCTGCTGCAACGCGGTCTGCACGGTCGAGCCGGCCTGCTGCTCGATCGGGTGGGACCAGTTCTGCGCCGACTACGCGAAGACGATCTGCTTCGGCCTCGACAACTGCCCCGGGTTCGAGCCGTGCGACGTGTCGCACGGGACGCCGGGCTGCGAGGATCCGTCCTGTTGCAACGTGGTCTGCTCGGTCGACCCGGCCTGCTGCATCGAGCGGTGGGATTCGAACTGCGTCTCGATCGCGAACGCCCGGTGCTCGTCGCCGGCCGACCAGCCCTGCCCCTGCATCGGCAGCTGCTTCAAGCCGCACGAGAACGGCGGGTGCGACGATCCGGCGTGCTGCTCGGGCGTGTGCTTCGCGATGCCCGAGTGCTGCGACGTCGAGTGGGACCAGGAGTGCGTGAACTTCGCCCGCATCACCTGTTGCGGCGACGTCTCGTGCGGCAACGCCTGCTCGGGCCCCTGCTTCGAGCCGCACGACCAGCCGTACTGCAACGACCCTTCG
>JBEIUL010000586.1:0-1513 GCA_040374395.1 Phycisphaeraceae bacterium | reverse complement strand
TGATCGTGTCGCCGACCTTCTTCCCGAGGAACGCGTCGGTCATGCCTTCGACAAGCAGTCCGAGCAGCTGGCCCTTGCCCTCGTCCTCCTTCGCGGGAACGACGGCAAGCGCCTCCTCGGTCTCGAAGAACGTTTCGCCCGAGCCGTCGACCTTGACCTCGGCGCGGCCGACCATGCGGTCGAGGTGCTCGAAGGCGCCTTCGATCCGGTTCGGCGTCCCGAAGCGGTAGCGCTGGCGGAGGATCTCGTCGTCGAGGTGCTTCTCGGTGACCTCGATGACCGGCTTCTGCACCGGGATGCCCTCGAGCGAGGGCAGGGTGAAGGCGGGGACGACCTCGACCTCGACCGCGAACGAGAACGGCTTGCCGCGCTCGACCGACTCGCTCGCCGAGCCGGGCACGAGGGTCGGGTCGCCGATCGGCTTGATTCCGTTCTTCTCGATCGCCTCGGAGAGCGCCGTCTGGAAGATCTGCGACCGGGTCTCGTCGGCGAGGCCGGGGCCGAAGCGCTTCGCGAGGAGCGACGTCGGGGCCTTGCCGCGGCGGAAGCCGGGCAGGGCGCTCTGGGCCTGGAGCGCGGCGAGGGCGGCGTCGAGACGCTCGGCGACCGCGGCGGCGGGGGCGGTGACCGCGATCCGCTTGGTGGTCGGGTTGACGTCGGTGACGGTGATCTCGAACGGCGTTTCGGTCGCGGTGGTCATCGGAAGCTCGGGGAAGCTCAGGGGAAGCTCGGGTGGAGGCCCCGGGGGGCCGGCTGTGGGGAAAGGGGCGGAGTATAGAGGGAAAGACGCCCCGGACGGGCGTCCGGGGCGTCGGAAGGGTCGGGGGACTTCGCCGGGCGGCTCAGCGGAGCAGCAGGAGGTCCGCGTAGTTCGGGATCGGCCAGAGGTCGCGGGGTACGCCCCGCTCGAGCTCGTCGCTGATCGTCCGGGTCCGCTGCATCGCGGGGAAGAGCTCCTCGCGGACCTGCCGCATGTGCCTCTCGGAGTCGTCGACGTGCTTGGCCTCGGCCTTCTCGACCTCGGCGATCGCGACCCGCAGGTCGTGGATCCGGCGCACGAGTTCCCGCAGCTCCTGCTCGGAGTCGGGGCACTCGACGCCCGCGGCCTGCGTTCCCGCGACGGTGTCGGCGAGTTCGGCCTGGTGGCGGAGCGCCGCCGGCAGGATCTCGGTCCGGACCATCGCGACGAGCGTACGGGCCTCGATGCGCAGGACCTTCACGTACTGCTCGACGAGGATCTCGAAGCGGGCCTTGAGCTCGCGCGGGGCGAGCACCCCGTGCCGCGAGAACAGCTCGGCGACCTTCTTCGACTTCAGGGCCGGCAGGGCGTCGGCCGTCGAGGGCAGGTTCGGCAGGCCGCGGCGGGCCGCCTCCTCGTGCCACTCGCGGCTGTAGCCGTTGCCGCCGAAGCAGATCCGGCGGTGGGCCTTCACCGTCTCCTGCAGCACCGACTTGACCGTCGCCTCGAGCTTCGCGGGCGTCGGGTTCTTCCCGGCCTTCTTCTCGAGGGCGG
>JBEIUL010000331.1:0-3541 GCA_040374395.1 Phycisphaeraceae bacterium | reverse complement strand
GAGTCGGCATCGCTGTCGGAAACGCCGCAGCCGCAGGTGCCGGGCGCCGTCTTGTTCACGTCGTTCGGGCAGCCGTCGTCACAGTCGGCCGTCCCGTCGGAATCGGCATCGGCATCGCTCACCCCGCAACCGCAGGTTCCGGGCTCGGTCTTCGACGCATCACTCGGGCACTGGTCATTGCAGTCGGCCGTGCCATCCGAGTCGGCATCGCTGTCGGAAACGCCGCAGCCGCAGGTGCCGGGCGCCGTCTTGTTCGCATCCGTCGGGCAGCCGTCATTGCAGTCCGCCGTCCCGTCGGCGTCGGCGTCGGCATCGGAAACGCCGCAGCCGCAGGTGCCGGCCGCCGACTTCGCGGGATCGGCGGGGCAGCCGTCCGCGGGGTTCGAGACGTAGCCCGAAGGTCGGACGCACGCGACCTGCGAGACGGCCGGGTCGCCAAAGCCGTCGAGATCAGAGTCGCCGTACCACGTGGCGGCATCCGACGCCTCGCCGTCGACGTTCGCCTCGCCGTCGCAGTCGTTGTCGATGCCGTCGTCCGAGCACGTCTCGGCGCCGCCCGGGAACGCCGAAGCATTTGCATCGTCGCAATCCCCCGCCGTCGTCGACCATCCCGCGCCCGGATCGCTGCATCGGGCCGAACCGCCGTCGGTGCCGTACCCGTCGCGATCGGAGTCGAGGTAGTAGGTCCGCAACGAACAGATCGCGATGGCCGTCGTGTCCGCCGGGGTCAGCCCGGGGCTCACGAACCGGATGACGTAGTTCCCGCCGGGCCCGGTGATCGTCAGGTCGCCGAAGGTCGCGACGCCCGCGGCCGCGGTCCGCGTCAGCGTTCCGCCGAGGGTGGCTCCCGACGGGCCCGACTCGATCGCCGCGGTCACCGGCGACGTGCCGTCGCCATCGACCCGGTTGCCCTGGGCGTCCTCGACCTGCACGAGGAAGGCCGTGCCGAGGACCGTACCGCTGTCGCCCGAGATCGGCTGCTGGCGCACGGCCAGCCTCGCCCTCGGGCCGGGCTGGAACGTCACGTCGATCGTCGCCGGGTTCGACAGGATCGTCTCGATGCCCGCCCGCGAGCAGATCACCCGGTAGGTTACGACGTTCGCGACCGTGCTCCGGACGGTGAACGTCGCCGTGCCGTCCGCGCCCGTGACGGCGGGGTTCGCTCCCGCGATCGTCGAGCTCCCGGCGAGCGTCTCGAGCAGGACCGAGGTCCCGGCAAGCGGCGTCGCGGGGGCCGCGGCGTTCCGGACGGTGACCGAGACGGTCGCGGTGGCCGAGCCGTCGGCGGTGAGCGTCGTGGGCGAGATCGACCAGGTGGAGTTGGCCGAGGACGGCGCCTCGGCGGAGAAGTACTCGTCGAGCCTCTGTCCCAGGCTGTTGGCCGACGAGCCGTAGGTCATGCCGACCGTCAGCGTGTTCGGACCGAGGGCGAAGGCGAAGTCGTTCCCGGCCTGGCCCGAGGCGGTGTTCTGGAAGCCCACCGCCGCGGGCTGGGCCGATCCCACCGGATACCGTGTGATGACCTGTCCGGTGTACGAGATCGCCTGGCCGTTCGCGTCGGTGAAGGTGAACGTTCCCGGGATGTTGCTGCCGACCCGCGCGGCCTCGAACGTCGCCGCCGACGGCGGAGCGGTCGTGAAACGGAACGAGTCGCCCGCGAGCACCGAGTTCGGGGTGAACGATTGGCCGGAACCCGAGAGCGTCGCCCGGTAGACCGTCTGGAAGGTGATCGTCGCCTCCTCGATCTCGATCGCGACGCCGTCGAGGTCGATGCGATGGCGGTCGTCCTCGCCCGCGATCCGGTGCAGTTCACCGGGGCCCGGCGTGACCCCGAGCACCGCGAGGCTGAAGGCCTCGCCCTCGTCGCCCGGCGAGTCGGCGCTCCCGTTCAGCGCGTGATCGAACGCGTGGCCGAGTTCCTCGAGCAGCAGGCGGGCCAGCACCTCGGGCGTCGCCTCGGGATGGAGGACCGTCCGATCGCCCGCGAAGTAATCGCGGTTCACGAGGACGATCGGCTCTCCACGCGGGCCGGCCGCGGCGAATGCGGCCATCGCCCCGTCGAGCCGCTTCCACGATGCCTCCCGCACCTCGATCGAGAAATCCCCCGCGAGGATGGCGACCCTCAGGGCCTCGGTACGCACCGGGAACGAGGATCCGGCGTCGGGTCGGCCCGCTTCGAACGGCCGGAAGATCGCCCGGGCCGCAGTCCGATTCGCGAGGCGAGCACGCAACGCGTCCTCGGCGATGCGCATCGCCTCGCGGACGGGGCGGGACCACGGCGGCACGCCGCCGGGCTCGGCCACCCGGCCGACCCGCCAATCCGCCACCGCCCCATCCGCCTCGGCGGTCCGCGCCGTCGCCGGAGCTCCGAGCAGGACGGAGGCGATCAGGACGAACACGCGAAGCCACGCCGCGGAAGGCGACCACGCCATCCGCACGCCCCGGAATCCAGACATGCCACTCTCCCGCAGTCAAGGCCGCCTCGCCGCGAGTGCACCCACGAACGAACGCGGTGCGACGGTCCACGCATCGATGCGAGTTTCGGCGACCGACATCGTGGCGAGGGTCGAGACGGCGTCCACCCCAATCACGCACCGGCGAGCGGGATCAGGCAGTTGAACTCGGTTCGTCCTCCGCGCGATCCGCGGAGCAGTTCCCGTTCTTCAGGTCACGGTGCGAGGAGTGTTGCGGAGCTCGATCGCGATCGGTGGATTGGGGAAACGGCGGCGAGCAGGCATGGATGCCGGCCTCGTTCGCGGGATGGCCGCCGTCCTTCGCCCCGCCTACCCCGCCCGACGCTGGTACACCCACCACTCGAAGAGCACCAGGACGAGCGACAGCCCGATCACCCACGGCCAGAGGCTGCTGCGGGCGTTCGCGGTGACGGCCCGCCCCGTCACCAGGTCGTTCCCGAGCGGCAGTTCCGCCGCGGCGGCGAGGTCGCTCTCGGCCGGATCGAGCAGGTTCACGGCAAACCGCCGCAATACCCGGCCGTCGCGGCCCGGCTCGGTCCAGCTCGCCTCGTAGATGCCCACGGTGCGGAGCGGCCCGTAGCTGAACTCGCCGGTGCCGCGCGACGCGACCGGCACCACCGTGCCGTCGGGCAGCCGCAGCGAGAGCGATTCGGCCCGCGCCGGAATCGGGATCGACACCGTCTCGCCCGGCCGCAGCCCCGCGTTCGCGAGGGCGTCGCCCGCCGAACCGAGCCACTCGAGGGCGTTCGGCACGAAGTTCACGAAGCTCCGCAAGAACGGCCAGTTCGAGTCGAGCGGATCGAACGCGACGTGCAGCACCCGCACGCCGCCCCGCTCGTGGGCGACGATCATCGGGCCGGTGCTCGCCTCGGCCAGCACCTCGAAGTCGCGGCTCGGCGCGATCGCCTGCAGCTTCGAGATGAAGAGGTCGTCGAGCGTGACGAAGCGGAAGATCGGATGGTCCTCGCGGTTCGTGCGGGGATAGGCGTTCGGGCTCTCGCCGTAGGGGTTGAGGCCGACAAGTGGCACGCCGCCGAAGGTCAGGTAGCGGCCGGGCGGCAGCGGCT
>JBEIUL010000325.1:0-3592 GCA_040374395.1 Phycisphaeraceae bacterium | reverse complement strand
CGAACCGCACCGTGGCCACGCTCGCCGCCACCATGAGCAGGACCATCGCGAGCGAGATCTGCCACGTCGGACACCCCAGCCGCGCCATGAGGAACGCGAGGGCCGCCGGCGGCAGCGAGCCCCACCTGCCGGGGGCCGGCCACATCCGGCCGAGCCCACCCGCGGTAAGGCAGAACCGCTCGAAGTCATGGCCACCGGAAACGCTCACCGGGTTCCCTCGGGGCCGTCGCGCCAGAGCATGCCCGTCCGCCGAACGTAGGGCCACGCCGACCAGAGGGTCACGACCACCGTCGCCCAGACGAGTCCGTCCCGGACCCCGGCCCACCCCCGGCTGTCGGCGAGACCCTCGTTCACCGCCACGAAGAGTCAGAACGGGGCCGCGACCGACTGCAGGACCATCTTGCACTTGCCCGGCCATTCCGCACCGAAGGCGACCCCGCGGCCCTCAAGGACGCCGCGGACGCTGGTGACGAAGAGTTCCCTCGCGAGGATCACCGTGACCATCCAGCTCTGGACGCCGGTGAGCATGCGGAATCGCCCGTAGTCGCCGTCGCTGGCCTCGGCGAAACGCGGGCTGGCCAGGAACACGAACGCCCCGAGCACCAGCACCTTGTCGTCGAACGGATCCATGATGCGTCCGAAGCCGCTCACCACCTGCCAGCGGCGGGCGAGATGGCCGTCGAGGAGATCGGTGAGGGCGGCCACGACGAAGAGGGCGACCGAGACGTTTCCCCACAAGGCCCGGTCGGGGTCCGGCCCCATCCGCAGCGACAGGGTGATGGTCGCGAAGAACGCCCCGGCGAGGACGAGTCTCGCGACGGTCAGCTGCCCGTAGCTTTCCGCCTTCCCGCGGGCGGCCGCCGAGGCTCGATCACGCTCTCGTGGGATCGCGAGTTCACCCACACCGTGACCGTCGCGATCCGCGAGTTCGAGCCTCCGGCGCGGATCGGCTTCGACTGGTTCCCCGACCCGCTCGACGAGACGCCGGTGCCGGTATCGGTGACCGTGACGGCGGAAGTCTCGGGCGGCGCGCGGGTGATCCTGCGCGAGGGACCGTTCCGCGAGGACGTCGACTCGATGGTCGCCCTCGCCGACGCCGCGGAAAGCTGGCGCTGGTACCTCTGCAACCTGCGGTGCGTGCTCGAGACCCGGCACGACCTGCGGGCGGTGCGGCCGCTCTGATCCCCGATCGCGGATCCCTCATCGGGCTTGGCGGACCCGCGCGGGAGTTCACCCGCGACGCCGTCGCGCCTTCGATCGCCTGCGTCATGGGCTCTCCACCCCGGTCGCAAGGAGTCGCGGATGAAGTCGAAGCGTTCGAAGGGCGTTCGCGCGGTCTCGGCCGTGCTCGCGGGAGTCGTCTCGACGGTGGCCGGTTCGGCTTCCGCGGATTCGTGCGGCTCGCGATTCGGGCTCGTCGGCTGGGGGCGTTGGGGCACCGGATCGACCTGGTCGCCGGTGCATCTGGCTTCCGAGCCGCACCGCCCCCGATCGGTCGCCGTGGGAGCCGATCATGCGGTGGTGGCCCAGGAGGACGGTTCGGTCACCGCCTGGGGATCGAACGGCTCTGGCCAGGTCTCCGTTCCCGCAGGCTTGCCGCCGGTGCGCTCGGTCTCGGCGGGCGACTCGCACTCGGTGGCGGCGCTTGAGTCGGGCGCCGTCGTCTGCTGGGGCATGAACGCGTACGGGCAGTGCACGGTTCCCGCCGGACTCGCCGGGGTGACCGGTGTCGCGGCCGGCGGCTACCACACCATCGCGGTGCGTTCGGACAGGACGATCGCCTGCTGGGGCATGAACTCGCGCGGCCAGTGCAGTCCGCCATCCGGCCTCGGGAACGTGCAGGCCCTCGCGGCCGGCTTCGAGCACTCCGTGGCGCTCGGCATGGACGGATCGGTCACGTGCTGGGGATCCAACGGGGACGGCCAGACCTCGGTTCCCGTGGGCCTCGGTCCGGCGAGGGCGATCGCGGCCGGCACCAACCACACCATCGCGGCCCGCGCGGACGGCACCGTGGCCTGCTGGGGCGCGAACTACCAAGGACAGTGCACTCCGCCGACGGGGCTGGATCGGGTGATCTCGGTGGCCGGCGGCCTCGGCCACTCGGTTGCGTTGCGCGAGGACGGCACCGTCGTCTCGTGGGGTTTCGCCGGCGGCGCCGCCGTCCCCGCGGATCTCGGTCCGGCCCGCATGATCGCGGCGGGCCAGTCGGGCACGATGGCCGTCCGGATGGACGGCGAGGTGCGTGCCTGGGGAACCTGGAGGTCGCAAGGAGCGCTCGTCATTCCGAAGGACCCCGGCGCTCTCCTGGCCATCGCGTCCGGGACCGGGCATGCCGTCGCGGCCACGGTGGACGGGAAGGTCCGGTGCTGGGGTTCGAACTCGAACGGCCAGGGTTCGGCACCGGCGTCCCTCGACGAGGTGATCGGCGTTGCCGCGGGGGAATTCCACTCGGTCGCGGCGCGTGCGAGCGGCCAGGTCGTGTGCTGGGGATCCAACTCCGCCGGCCAATGCAGCGTTCCCGCGGACCTGCCTCCCGCAGCGATCGTTCGCGCCGGATACTTCCACAGCATCTCGATCGGTGTCGACGCATCCATCCGGTGCTGGGGCTTCAACGACTTCGGCCAGTGCAACGTACCCGCGGGTGTGGTCGCGGTTCGCGATGCCGCCGGAGGACGCTATTTCACCCTCGCAGCCCGCACCGACGGGACGGTCGCGGCCTGGGGCCGGAACGACTTCGGGCAATGCACCGTACCGCCCGGCCTCGATCTCGTGACCCACGTCGCGGCCGGCGAGTACCACTCGCTGGCGCTTCGGTCCGACGGCTCGGTCCGTGCATGGGGCTCCAACGGATACGGCCAGTCCACGATCCCGCCCGGCCTTCCCCCCGTCACCGCGATCGCGGGCGGAGCGACGTACTCGCTGGCGCTCCGCCTCGACGGCACGATCGCGACCTGGGGTTCCGATCCGGGCGGCTACGGCGTGCTCGTACCACCCGCGGCCGAGGGGCCGTTCACCGCGATCAGTTCGGGCATCTGGCACGGTCTCGCGATTCCCGTCGCGGTCGACACCGACGGCGACTCGGTCGCCGACCCCGCGGACAACTGCCCGTGCACGGCGAATGCCGGCCAGTCCGATCTCGACGGCGACGGCGTGGGCGATGCCTGCGACGAGTGTCCCGGTGACTTCGCGAAGGCCCTTCCCGGCACATGCGGCTGCGGGACGCCCGACGTCGATATGAACGGCAACTGGGAACTCGACTGCCTCGAGATCGTCGATTCCGACGGCGATGGCGTGCCCGATGACCTCGACGGCTGCCCGCTCGACGCGAACAAGACCTCCCCCGGCGTCTGCGGCTGCGGCGAGATCGAACGCGACCTCGACAACGACCTTCGCATCGATTGCCTCGAGGCGTGGACGCCGGGGCCCGCAAGCGTCGTGTCGGAAGCGGACGGCGTCGCGGGCGACCGGTACGGCGCGAGCGCCGCGACCGACGACACATTCACAATGGCGCCGCGTAGCCCATGCCCGTTGCGCGACTGTGCCAGCATGACGGGGAGCGCATACTTGGCGGCGAGGAACATGGATTTCACGT
>JBEIUL010000046.1:0-10415 GCA_040374395.1 Phycisphaeraceae bacterium | reverse complement strand
GCCGCCGATCGAGACGGCGCGACGGCTTCCCGCGGTCGCCGACGCGACGCGCTTCCTCGCCTCGCTCGGCCTCACCACCGTCGGCAGCATGGAATACCGGGCGATCCTCGAGGAAGGCACCGTGCCGCAGCGGGATCGCCTCGCGGTACGGATCCGCGCGACGCTTCTCGACCGCGACTTCCACCGCCGCGACCAGTGGCGAGGCCACCTCGCCTTCGCCCGCGAGTTCCCGAACGACGACCGCCTCGCGATCATCGGCATGAAGGCGTTCCTCGACGGCACGCTCGGCTCGCGCACCGCCCGCATGATCGAGGGGTACGCCGACGATCCCGGCAACCGCGGCCTGCTGGTCGAGATCGCCGAGCGGGGCGAGCTCCTCGCGTGGATCCGCGAGGTCCGCGCCGCCCGGCTCTCGCCCGCGATGCACGCGATCGGCGACGAGGCGGCGCGGCTCGCCCTCGATGTCGCGGACGCCAGCGACGGCGCCGGCCACCCGATCGTCCGCATCGAGCACGCCCAGACCGTCGACCGCGACGACCTCGCCCGCTTCGCCGGCCGCATCGCGAGCATGCAGCCGCTGCACAAGGCCTACGACGCCCGCACCGCGCCGGCCCGGCTCGGCCCGCATCGCATGGACCGCTTCTTCAGCTTCCGCTCGCTCCGCGACCGCGGCGCGACGCTCGCCTTCGGAAGCGACTGGCCGATCGTCTCGCCCTGCCCGATCCGGTCGATGCACGCGGCGATCACCGGGCTCGACGTCGACGGGACGCCCTGCCGCACCGACGAGAATCTCACGCCGGCCGAGGCCCTCGAGGCCCACACCCGCGGGGCGGCGCGATGCCTCGACGCGGCCGACCTCGGCGACCTCGAGCCCGGCTTCCGCGCCGATTTCACCGTGCTCGACCTCGATCCGGTCGAGTGCGACTGGTCGCGGGAACGCCCCCGCGTCCTCGCGACCGCGGTCGGCGGACGCTTCACGTTCGTCGCGCCCGACGCTCCGTTCGCCGCGGCGATCGGAGCTACCCTTTCCGCTTCCATGCGACCCCCGGAGCCAACCCGATGACCGGCTGGTGGATCAGCGACCTCTGGCAGGCGGGGCAGGTCTCGCTGCTCGCGTCGTGGCTCTTCTGGGTGATCGCCGCGATCACGCTGCATGAGCTCGCACACGGCTGGGCGGCGCTCTGGCAGGGCGACGACACGCCGCGCGAGCTCGGACACATGACCCCGAACCCGCTGGTCCACATGGGCTGGATGTCGTTCCTGATGCTCGCCCTCTTCGGATTCGCGTGGGGACTCATGCCGACCGACCCGAGCCGGTACCGCTGGGGCCGTCGCGGGCGGATCGTCGTGGCGGGCGCTGGCCCGGCCATGAACCTCCTGCTCGCCTTCGCCTGCCTCACGCTGCTCGGGCTCTACGTCGCCAAGGGGCTGCCCGCGAACGGCGAGCTGACCGACTCGCAGGCCAATCTCGTGACGTTCCTGCGGACGGGCGGCTGGCTGAACCTCTTCCTGGCCGCGTTCAACATGCTGCCGGTCTTCCCGCTCGACGGCTGCTCGGTCCTGGCCGGTATTTCTCGGACCTGGTACCGCTGGATGCAGAGCCCGAACTTCCAGAATGCCGGCTGGATCCTGCTGATGCTCTTCTTCTTCACCGACCTCGACCGCCCGATCTTCACCGCGACCCAGGAACTGGCGGCGTGGTGGCCGATGCAGGTCATCCGGCTCACGGGCTGAAGCCGTTGCGGCCTCCGGGCCCCTCCGATACAGTGCCCCGTTCGCATCCGACCGCCGAAGGGTGCCGCACGGCAGTGCCGACGAGGCCTGCTCCACGGCATCCCGGTCCCCCCGCCGCGAGCGTTCGCGACGGACCCGAGGGGTCGCTTCGCAGGATCCATTCATGGTTGTCCTTCGTCTCAAGCGGCTCGGCCGCATCCACCGCCCGTTCTACCGTCTCAACGCCATGGACCGTCGCGCCCCGCGCAACGGCCGCGTGATCGAGGAACTGGGCTGGTTCGACCCCCTGATCACGGACGGCCCGGCCCACGCCCTCAAGGTCGATCGCATCAAGCACTGGCTCAGCGTCGGCGCCCAGCCGAGCGAGACGGTGGCGAGCCTGCTCAAGAAGGCCGGCATCGACCCGAAGCCGGGCCAGAAGGCCTGATCGTCGCGTCGGGCGGCCGACCTCGGGACCCCGCAAGGAGATAGCCCGATGCGGTTCGACCTCTTGACGCTCTTTCCCGAGATGTATCCCGCCGTCCTCGGCGCGAGCATCCTCGGGCGGGCCGCACAGGCCGGCATCGCGGACTACCACGTCCACGACATCCGGGCCTGGGCGGACAACCGTCACCGCAAGGTCGACGACCGTCCCTTCGGGGGCGGACCCGGCATGGTGCTCATGTGCCAGCCGGTGTTCGACGCGGTGACGGCGGTGGAGGCTCTCGACCCCCGCAAGGCGGTCCGGATCCTCCTCACGCCGCAGGGTGAACCGCTCACCCAGCGGCGGGTCGAGTGGTTCGCGAGGCAGGAGCGTCTGCTCTTGCTCGCGGGCCACTACGAGGGCATCGACGAGCGGGTCATCGAGGAGCTTGCGCCCCTCGAGATCAGCGTCGGCGACTACGTGCTCTCGGGCGGCGAGCTCCCTGCGATGCTCGTCGTCGACGCGACGGTCCGGCTCCTTCCCGGGGCGCTGGGCCACGAAAGTTCCGCCGCGGAGGACTCGTTCTCCGTCGGCGGCGGTCAGGAAGGGCCTCCGCTTCTTGACTGTCCCCACTACACCCGCCCCCGCGATTGGCGCGGACGGCCGGTGCCGGAGGCGCTGCTCGGCAGCGACCATGCGTCGATCGCCAAGTGGCGTCAGGACCGGCGGGTCGAACGGACCCGGGCGCGTCGCCCGGACCTGCTCGAACCCGGCGGGTGAATTGCGACCCCTGGGCGTTCACGTCGAACGACCCACGTCGCCGATTCCGCACGGCCCCCTGCCCGCACGCGGCATGGCTGGACGGAGAACCGGGCCGGAAGGCCCATCCAGGAATGGCCGACATGAACCGCACCCAGATCATCGAAGGCGTCGTCGCCGAGCAGCTCAAGGCCGCCAATTCGTTCCCGACCTTCTCGGTCGGTGACACGATTGACGTCCACTACAAGATCATCGAGGGCGACAAGGAGCGCATCCAGATCTTCCAGGGCGTCTTCATCGCCGAGAAGGGCCGCGGGATCAACAAGGCCATCACCGTCCGCCGCATCGTGGCGAACGAGGGCGTCGAGCGCGTGTTCCCGCTCCACAGCCCGCGCCTCGCGAAGATCGAGGTCGTCCGCCGCGGCGACGCCCGTCGGGCGAAGCTCTACTACCTCCGCGAGCGTTTCGGCAAGAGCCGCCGCCTCCGCGACCAGCGTCGCGGCCTGAAGGGCGTCGAGGGCGAGGCCGTGACCGGCGCCGAGGCCTGATCGGCCCACCGGTCCACGCATGCGGGTCCGCCTCAGCAAGACCTTCTCGTTCGAGGCCGCGCACTGGCTGCCCACGTTCCCCGACGGCCACAAGTGCCGGCGGATGCACGGGCATTCGTTTCGCATCGAGATCGTCGTCGCCGGCGAGCTCGACCCGGCGAAGGGCTATCTCATGGACTACGGCGACATCCGCCGCGCCGTCGACCCGATCGAGAAGGCCCTCGACCACCGTTGCCTGAACGAGATCGAGGGGCTCGCGAACCCGACCAGCGAGATGATCGCGGCGTGGATCTGGGAGCGGCTCAAGCCCACGCTTCCGCTCCTCGATGAGGTCATCGTGCACGAGACGTGCACGAGCAGATGCGAGTTCCGCGGGGCCGCCGGCCCGTGAACCTCTGCGTGATGCACGACGCGGCGATGGTCGCCCGGCTGGTCGGGGCCGGCCACCCCTGCTGCGCCGGCGTCGTCCTCGCCCACGACTCGGGCCTCGGCTGCGTCGGATCGTGGGTCGATGGGAATCCGCTTGACCCCGAGTTCCTGCTCGAGCTCGAGCTGCCGGGCCCGCGGGCGATCCTCTGGAGCGGCTCGCTCGGCGAGTCGCTCTTCGCCGACGAGCCGCGGAACTGGATGCCCGCCGGCCGCGCCGCCCTCGCGGCGTTCTGCGACGGCGCCGCCCGTCCGCTCGCCCTCGCCGGCAAGCGGATGTGCTTCCGGCCGCATCATCGGCACGTCCTCAGCGACGTGCAGGGCTCGCTCAGTTTCCTTCGCGAACGCCAGGGCCAGCCGTTCGGCATAGCCCTCTCGCCGGCCGACCTCCTCACCCCCGACATGCTGAAGGATGCCGACGACCATCTGGCCCGCGCGATCGGCAGCCTCGGGCACCTCGCCGACGTGGTGATGGTCGAGGACGTCCGTCCCGGACCGGAGGGCCTCGAGCGCGTCCCGTTCGGCGAGGGCGTCCTGCCGGTCGGGCGCTACGCGAGCCTGATCCGCGAGCACGTTCCCGCCGCGACGCCCTTGGTGCTGCCGGCCGCGGGCTTCGCGGCGGCGGCCGAGCGGCTGAAGGCGGGTTGAGCGGTCGGCGGGAGGCGCTTGCTGGGAGCGTCGGGCTTGCCCGACGTGGATAAACGCCCACGCCGTACGCGGGTCGGCCCCGGAACGACGAGGCCATGCCTCGTCGCCACCTTCACGCAGGCCTGCATCGCGCGACCGTCCTCGGCCCACGCGCGACATCCGCCTGCGTGACCTTCGGCCGCCGCACGCTTCCCCGACGAGGCATGGCCTCGTCGTTCCGGGTGATGGGTGGTCGAGGGTGGGGCAAGGCGGTTCGACCCGTCTCCCGGCAGGCGTCGGCCAAGGCCGACGCTCCCCGACCCGATCCTCGCGCAACCGTTGCCGCTTCCGCAAGCCCGCCGCTACCATCGGGAACCCCCGTGGAGACGGGGGCAACGAGGTACAGGATGTCGACCCTCGCGTGCGGCCTGGATGCCAAGGTGCTGGTGCTCAACCGCGTGTACGCCGCGGTCCGGATCGTCGACGCGCGCCGGGCCTTCACGCTGCTGCTGAAGGACATCGCCGAGGTCATCGCGGTCGAGAACGGCTCGTTCGTCAACTACTCGTTCTCGTCGTGGACCGAGGCCGCCGAATTCCAGCGCGAGCACGAGACCGACCTGCACGACTGGGTCCGCACCGCCCGCCTGTCGATCGCGGTGCCGAAGGTCATCCGCCTGCTCGGCTACGACCGCTTCCCGCGCGAGCACGTCAAGCTCAACCGCCGCAACATCTACGCCCGCGACGGCAGCCGCTGCCAGTACTGCGGCAAGCACTTCCCGACCCGCGAGCTCACCCTCGACCACGTCCTTCCCCGCGTGCAGGGCGGCGAGAACAGCTGGACGAACCTCGTGTGCGCCTGCGTCCGCTGCAACGCCCGCAAGGGCGGCCGGACGCCGCTCGAGGCGGGCATGCGGCTGCTGCGCACGCCGGTGAAGCCGAAGCGCAACCCCGCGATCAGCCTGCGGCTCGGCAGCCCGCGGTACCAGTCGTGGAAGGCGTTCCTCGACGAGGCGTACTGGACGGTCGAGCTGAGCGAGTGAGCCGGGAAGCCGGAGAAGGAGACGCACCGATGGCCGGGAAGAAGCCAAAGTCCGCCGCAAGGAAGCCGAAGCCCGCGAAGGCCGACGAGGCCCCCGCGTTCCGCCACGTCGCCCGCAAGAAACGCTCGAGCGGCAAGGGCGCGACGCCCGCCGAGATCGGCGCGAGCCTCGTGGCCCTCTTCAACTCGGGCAAGGCCGAGGAGGTTCCGGGCCTCTGGCACCACAAGCGGATCGAATCGATCGAGTCGGACGGCACCGTCTTCGAGGGCCGCAAGGGCGTCGCCGAGAAGGACGCCTGGTGGAACGCGAACTTCACCGTGCACACCGCGCGGGCCGAGGGCCCGTTCACCGGCGCGACCGGCTTCGCGGTCGTCTTCGAGATGGAGATCTCGCCGGTCGGCAACCCGGGCGGGCGCACGAAGGTCCGCGAGGTCGGGGTGTACACCGTCGAGAAGGGCAAGATCGTCCGCGAGGAGTTCCTCGCGGCGGCCGGCCGCTGACGTTCACCCACCGAGCAGCGTCACGCCCAGCGACAGCGTTACCGCGTTGTTGATGCCGTGCGCGACCATCGCGGGCCAGATCGAGCCTCGGGTCTCGCGCGAGATGCAGAACGCGATCGCGAGGCCCATGAGCGCCGGGGCGAAGAGCACGCCCTGCGGATGGATCACCGCGAAGAGGAAGCTGCTCGCGAGGGCCGCGATCACGATGCTCGCGACCAGGCCAAGCCGGCCGCACTCGTCGCGAAGGTGCCGATAGAGGATGCCGCGGAAGGCGATCTCCTCGACGAGCGGGGCGACGAGCGAGGCGAGGACGAACAGCCCGGCGATCATCGCCGGCCCCGCCCCGCCGATCATCTCGACCGCGGGATGGCTCGGCTGCGATTCCTGGCCGAAGATCGCGACAAGCACGAAGTAGGTGATGAGCCCCGCGGCGAGCAGCGGCAGCGCGAGGCAGTAGGTCAGGGCGCCCGACAGCGTCTCTCGGAAGAAGCCCGCGCCGAAGTGCAGCCCGAGATCGTGACGCACGTCGATCCACGCCACGCCGCGGCGGCCCGGCCACGCGAGGGCGGCGAGGCTCAGCAGGAAGCCGGCCAGGCCGGCCCCGAGTCCCGCGGCCGCGACGGTCGCGTCGGGGGCGTCCTCGCCGAGGACGAGGCCGACGACGAGTCCGCCGACCACGTTGAGACCGAGGAAGAGTCCCATCCAGATCACGAACGTCTCGCCGTAGACGCGGGCGGCAGGCACCGGCGAGGCCAGCGCGAACCGCAGGCGACCGATCGCCGCGAAGACGACCAGCGTCACCGCGACCGCGAGCCCCGCGAGGAAGCAGGCGAGGAACCAGAGCCCGAACCCGATGAGCCCGAAGACCACCGCGGGTCGCGGCTCGACCTTGTTCCGCAGGAGCTTCCCGTACCACCCGAGCCGCGAGAGGTCGGCACCGTCCTGCGGCTCGGCCATCGCGGCCGGACAGGAAGCAAGGGCGGGCATCCGGCCACGGACCGCCTCGAGCAGCGCCGCGTCCAGCTCGGGCGTCTTCGAATCCTCGGGCACCGCGGCACGCTCAAGGGCCTTCGCGCCCGCCTCGGGATCGTCGATCGCCCCGACGAGGATCGCCCACGCCACCCGGTCGAGCCACTCCTTCGAGTCGGCGAGCGGCCGGGCGTTCATGAGCAGCATCTCGGCGCTCAACTCCTCGCCACGCATCGGGACGAAGGCGTACGTCATCTCGCCCACCAGCTCGGTCTGCATCGAGACGACGGCGGGCGCTTCCGCGATGGTCGGGTCCGCAGCGGGCTTCTCCTCCTCGCGACCGAGCAGGATCCACGCCAGGGCGAGTCCCGCGATCGCGATCCAAAGCAGCCAAGGCCCGCGGCGAGGCGAAATCGAGGCGTTTCCTCGGGGCGGCGGCGGCGGAAGGGGCGTTTCGGGAAGCATCGGGGCGGTCGAGAGTAGCCGCGATCGAGGCGCCGCCGCCGAACGAGGTCCGGGAACCTTCCGGACGTTCCCTCCCCAACTTCCCGTTGCCTTGACACCCCCTCCCTCCCCGATATCTTGCCCGATTCGCCGCTCGGCGGCTCGCCATTCCCCCTTTTCGCGAAGACGGCCATGCCTCGCCAGACCACCCTTGCCAAGCCCGGAGAGATCAAGACCGTGTGGCGCCACATCGACGCCGAGGGCAAGACCCTCGGGCGTCTCGCCACCGAAGTCGCCACGGTCCTCATGGGCAAGCACCGCCCCGACTACACGCCCCACGTCCAGACCGGCGACTCGGTGATCGTCACCAACGCCGCGAAGATCGTGATGACCGGCAACAAGCTCGACGCGAAGACCCGTCGTCGCTGGAGCGGTTACCCGGGCGGCCTCCGCGTGCAGACCTACCGCGAGGTGCTCGCGACCAACCCCGAGCGTCTCGTCACCGAGGCGATCGTGCGGATGCTCCCGAGCGGCCGCCTCGGCCGGAAGATGGCGACCCAGCTCCGCGTCTTCAAGGGCACCGAGCACACCCACTCGGCGCAGAATCCCGTCCCGATGACCGATGTCACGCCCCGGCGTCGCCCGGCCGGCGCCAAGTCCGACTCGAAGTGAACCCCTTCCGCTGATCGCTCTCCATGGCTGACCAGACCACCACCGCCACCGCCCCTGCCCCGCACGTCTCCCGCGGCCCCGACGCCAAGGGCTGGTTCTGGGGCACCGGCCGCCGCAAGACCGCGGTGGCCCGCGTCCGCGTGAAGCCCGGCAAGGGCGAGTTCCTCGTGAACGAAAAGCCCCTCGAGGTCTACTTCACCGAGGAGCGCGACCAGAAGGGCATCCTCGCGATCCTCGAGAAGACCAATCTCAAGGGCACCGTCGACGTCCGCGTGAACACCCTCGGCGGTGGCTTCACCGGCCAGACCGGCGCGGTGATCCTCGGCCTCGGCCGTGCGGTCCGCGAGCTCGATCCGGGCCTCGAGCCGATCCTCCGCGAGAACGACTTCCTCACCCGCGACAGCCGCAAGGTCGAGCGGAAGAAGTACGGCCAGGCCGGCGCCCGTCGCCGCTACCAGTTCAGCAAGCGCTGAGCCCGGTTCCAGAGAGCCGGTTCCAACCCTGCCACGAGACCGGACCTGCTCCTTCGCGGAGTGGGTCCGGTTCCTTTTCGGCGGCCCGCGGTCGTGGTCTCATGGAGGCATGAGAGCGATCGCCGCCTGCGTGTTGATGGTCGGATGCGCCACGGCAACATCCGTCCCGCCCGCCGTGCCCGTCACCCGCGAGGGCTGGACCACCCCCGCGGCCTCCGCCCCCGGCCTCGAGCAGCGACGGTTCGCGAGCGATGTCGCCGGCACCGACGTCACCTACCACGTCTGGCTGCCGCCGGGCTACGGCGACGAGCCGACGCGCCGCTACCCGACGCTGTACTGGCTGCACGGCTCGGGCGGCGGCGACGAAGGCCTCGTTCCCCTGGCCCGACTCTTCGCGGGCTGGGTCGCGGCGGGCGAGCTGCCGCCGCTCATCGTCGTCTTCCCGAACGGCATGCCGCAGTCGATGTGGTGCGACGCCGCCGACGGGCACCTGCCGATGGAGACGGTGGTGATCCGCGAGCTCGTTCCGCACGTCGACGCGACGCTCCGCACGATCGCGACCCGCGAAGGGCGAATCGTCGAGGGCTTCAGCATGGGCGGGTACGGGGCGGCTCGGCTCGGGTTCAAGTACCCCGAGCTCTTCGCGACGGTCTCGAGCCTCGGCGGCGGGCCGCTGCAGCGGACGTTCACGGTGGCACCGCGCGCGAACGAGGCCCGGCGGAAGGAAGTGCTCGCGACGACCTACGGCGGCGACCTCGCGGTGTTCGAGGCGATGAGCCCGTGGGCCCTCGCCGGCGAGCATGCGGACGAGCTGCGCCGGGGCTCGCGGATCCGCATCGCGGTCGGCTCGCGCGACGAGACGCTGCCCGGGAACCGCGAGCTGCACGCGCGGCTCGAGGAACTCGCGATCCCGCACGAGTACGTCGAGGTGCCCGGCGTCGGGCACGAGCCGATTCGGGTGCTGCGCTTCGACGCGGCGGGGCGACTGGCGTTCCTGCGGACGTCGCTCGAGGCGACGTCAGCCGCCGGGATCCGCTGAGCGGCGGGCCGCACGCTCGGCCTCGGCCAGCCGTCCCACGAGACGGCCGAGCGGTTCGCGGGCGTCGCGGGCGAGTTCGACGAGCGTCGCGGGCGGGCCGCCGTCGAGGCCGTGACGGCGGGCGAGGAGCGATCGCTCGCCGGGGTCGAGTCGGGCGAGGCGTGCCCCGTCGGGCCACGGTCCGAGCAGGTCGGGCAGCCAGGAGGCGATCTCGCGGAAGAGACCGGGCATCGGAAGCGATCCGGGCGGATGCCGCGCGGCGGCGCGGGCGGCGCGGCCGGTGCCGCGGGTCGCGACCAGCCGGTCGATCGCCAGGTTGACCTTCGCGGCGAGGCTCTGGCCCCGGGCGATTTCGACCGTCGCGATCGACTCGGAGATGCGGGCGACCGTCGCGGCGACGAGGGCGCGGATCTCGTCGGCGGGCAACGTCGCGGGATCGCGGCCGAGCCCCTGCCGCAGCCGCACGACCGCCGCGGGAAGCAACCGCTCGACGAGCCGGCGGAGAAGCCGTGCCGCCCAGCGCAGGTCGGTCTCGGCCCGATCGAGCGCCGCCCGGTCGAGCCGGTGTCCGGTCGCCTCGAGGGCGGCGATCGACCGCGACGCCCGGCGGACCAGCAGGTGGTACGCCGCGAGCATCGACTCGTCCGGCGGAGGCGCGGGGTCCTTCCGCCGTCCTCGCGGCGCGGCGATCCCGGCGCCGTCGATCGCGAGGATCGCGGTCGCCTCCTCGGGCAACGTCGGCCCGAGGTCGGTCCGCGCGGCCGCGGGCGCGAGGATCGTC
>JBEIUL010000113.1:0-7142 GCA_040374395.1 Phycisphaeraceae bacterium | reverse complement strand
TCGATGCCCATCGCGAGGTAGTCGCGCACGATGCCGATGCAGTCGCGGCGGATCTCGTCGGGCTTGTCGCTGCGCGTCGTGAACGCGTGCATGTTCGCGATGATGAAGAAGCAGTCGTGGCTGTCCTGCAGCTCGACGCGACGCTTCACGCTGCCGACCCAGTGGCCGAGGTGCAGCATTCCGGTCGGCGTGTCGCCGGTCAGGATGCGGGGTTTCGCGTGGCTGGCGGTCGTGCTGTGGGCCATGGCAGGGCCGACAGTGTACGGGCCTCACCCGCGGGCCACGAGGACGTTCGTGAGGTTGAAGAGCGCGTGGGCGACGGCCGGGGCGACGATCGAGCCGGTCCGCTCCCGCAGGATGCCGAGGCCGACCGAGAGGACGAAGAGGCCCGAGAGCGCGGCGGCGAGACCGCTCTCGGGAATCGACCCGACGTGCATGACCGCGAAGACGGCGCTCGTCGCGAGGGTCGCCCGCCACGGGCCGAAGCCGAGGAACCGCAGGCCCGACTGCAGGCCGCCGCGGTAGGCGATCTCCTCGAGCGGCGGCACGACCGCGACGACAAGCACGAGCATCGCGAGCCCCGCGGTGCGGTCGTCGGAGGTGACCATCCGCTCGAGCGTGTGGTGGGCGACGGCCGGGGCGGGGACGCTCGAGATCCACTGCGGGATCCAGCCGCCGAGGGCCGCGGTCGACTGCACCGCGGGAAACGCGAGGGCGCAGCCGAGCAGGCCGAGAAACGCCGCGATCGGCCAGGCCATGCGGCGGCCCGGGAGCAGGAGCATGATGCCCAACGCGGCCGGCAGTTCCGCGACGGCAGCGCCGCCGAGCATCCACGCCTGGCCCGCGAGGTCGGGCGACTCGGGCAGGCCGAGCCACTGGCGTGCGATCGTCGAGCCGATCGCGCCGAGGAGCGGCATCGCGAGGGCGAGGACGACCAGCGACATCGCCGGGTTCGGGCGCGGCACGGGCGGCGCTCCCGCCGGCATCGCCAGCCAGCCGCGGCGGTACGCGAGGGCGAGCGAGACGACCGCGATCGCGAGCAGCGCGAGCATGGTGAGCGCCTTGTCGCCGCCGCCGGACTCGACGAGGTCGGCCTCGCCGGTCTGGCCCGCGAGCGCCCCCGCGGCTATAACCAACGCCCCGCCCGCGGCGACCGCACCGATGGATCCCGAACTCGCCCGCATCGTCGCCCGCAAGCAGCAGGAAGTCGCGGCGGCGCGAGCGGCCGTTCCGATCGAGTCGCTGCGGGCCCGCGTCGCCGATCTCGAGCGCCCGCGAAACTTCTTCAGCGCCCTCGTCGCCGCCGACGACCCCGAGAACACCCGCGTCATCGCCGAGATCCGGGGAAGATCCCCGTCGACGGGTGCGGTGCGGGCGGGCTTCGATCCGGCGGCCATCGCCCGAGCCTACCACCGCGGCGGGGCCAGCGCGATCTCGTGCGCGACCGACGGCCCCGACCACGGGGGTTCGCTCGACGATCTCGCCCGCGTCAAGGCCGCGACTCCGCTGCCCGTGCTGCGGAACGACGTCCTCGTCGACGAGTACCAGATTTGGGAGTCACGGGCCGCCGGGGCCGACGCGATCCTGCTGCGGGCCGAGGTCCTCGCCGAGGCCCCACTCATCGATTCGCTCATTCTCGCGACCGAGCTCGGCCTGACCAGCCTCGTCGTCGCCCACGACGTCGAGAACCTGCTCACGGCACGCACGCACGTCGGTTTCCCCCACCCCGGCTACGGCCTGCTGGGGATCGATAATCGCAACCCCGCGACCGGCGAGACCGCCGTCGCCCACAGTTTCCGCCTCGCCGAACTGATCGAGGAACGCGACATCCTCGTGAGCGTCTCGGGGATATCGACCCGAGAGGATCTCCGCAAGCTCCGCGAGCATGGCGTCAACATCGTCCTGCTCGGCGAGTCGCTGCTCGACGAGCTCGACATCGAGCGGTCGTTGCTGCGGTTGCTTGGTGAAAACGTCTGACTTCCCCGTTCCCCGGGCCTATACTCGCCCCCATGTCCGCCACCGCCAGCGTCACCGCCCCAGTCCCGTCCGTGGCCCCGAAGCACGGCTCGGATTGCGTCACCGAAGGCATCCGCGTCCGAGTCGAACCCGCGTTCCTGCCGCAGCAGTCGAACCCGCGGCAAGGCAAGTGGCTGTTCAGTTACCGCATCTCGATCATCAACGAGAGCGAGGCCCGCGCGCGGCTTCGCAGCCGCCGCTGGACGATCGTCGACGGCGACGGGAAGCGGCACGACGTGAACGGGCCGGGCGTCATCGGGCAGTTCCCGACGCTCGAGCCCGGCCAGCGCTTCGAGTACTCGTCCTTCTGCCCCCTCGAGACGAACTGGGGCACGATGGAAGGCGCGTACCAGATGGAACGCGACGACGGCACCGCGTTCGACGCCCGCGTGGCGAGGTTCTACCTCGTCGGCGCGGCGGGGTGAATGCGACGGGGCATGACCCCGTCGTTCCGCGACCCTCACCCCCCCATCGCCACGCAGACGTTCCGCGGCTCGGTGAAGAACCGCAGCGCCTCGTCGCCGCCCTCGCGGCCGATTCCCGAGTGCTTCCAGCCGCCGAAGGGCGTGCGGAGGTCGCGCAGCATCCAGCAATTCACCCAGACCACGCCCGCCGCGATCTTGGCTGACATGCGGTGGGCCCGGTCGAGGTCACGGGTGAAGATCGAGCACGCGAGGCCGTAACGCGTGCCGTTCGCCATCGCGACCGCCTCGGCGTGGCGGTCGAAGCCGTGCACGGTGACGACGGGGCCGAAGATCTCCTCGGTCGCGGTGCGGCAGTCGGGCGAGAGCCCGACGATCACCGTCGGCTCGTGGAAGAAGCCGCCGCGGCAGCGCTCGGGAAGATGCGCGGGCACGCCCCCGCCGCAGGCGACCTTGCCGCCCTCGATCTTGGCGAGGGCGACGTAGGACTGGATCTTCTCGAGGTGCGAACGGCTGACGATCGCGCCCATCTCGGTGTCGGGGGCGAGCGGGTCGCCGAGCCGCATGTTCCGCACGGCGCCGACCAGGCGATCGACGAGTTCCTTCATGCGTGACCGGTGCACGAGGATCCGCGAGCCGCAGAGGCAGATCTCGCCTTGGTTGCTGAACGCGGCCCGCACGATGGTCGGCAGGTGCGTGTCGAGGTCGGCGTCCGCGCAGACGATGGTCGCGTTCTTGCCGCCGAGCTCGAGCGAGAGCCGCTTGAACATCGGGGCCGCGGTGCGGGCGATCGCCTCGCCGGTCGCGGTGCCGCCGGTGAACGAGATCGCGGGCACGTCGGGGTGCGCGATGAGCGGCGCCCCGACGCCCGCCCCGGTGCCGTGGACGATGTTGAGCACGCCCGCCGGCAGCTTGATCTCCTCGGCCATCCGGCCCAGCATCCACGCCGTGACCGGCGTGATCTCGCTCGGCTTGGCGACCACGGTGTTGCCGGTCGCGAGGGCCGGGGCGATCTTCCACGTGAAGAGGTAGAGCGGCAGGTTCCACGGCGAGATGCAGCCGGCCACGCCGCGGGGACTGCGGAGGACGTAGTTGATCGCCTGCCCGTCGGTGCGGAAGAACTCGCCGCGCTCGTGCTGGATCGCCCCCGCGAAGAAGCGGAAATTCGCCGCGGCCCGCGGCATCTCGACGCCGCGGGCGAGCGAGACGGGCTTGCCCTGGTCGATGCTCTCGGCGCGGGCGAGGGCGTCGAGCGAACCCTCGATGCGTTCGGCGAGGGCCACGAGGAAGCGGGCCCGCTCGGCGGCGGGGGTCTGCGACCAGCCGGGGAAGGCGGCCTTCGCGGCCTCGACGGCGCGGGCCACGTCGTGCGGATCGCCGTCGGGAGCCTCGGCGTAGGTCGCACCCGTCGCGGGATCGACCACGGGCAGGTACTTCCCGTTCGTCGGCTCGACCTGCTGGCCGCTGATGAAGTGGGTCAGTCGCATCGGCGTCGTTCCGGTTTCACTGGGCCGCGAGGCGACCGCCGTCGACCGGCAGGTTCACGCCGTTCACGTACGCCGCGGCAGGCGTCGCGAGGAAAACCGCGACCGCCGCGATCTCGTCGGCCGAGCCGAGGCGGCCGGCGGGAATCGTCTTGATCGCGTCGGCCTCGACCTCGGCGACGGTCGAGCCCGCCCGCGAGGCCTTGCCCGAGAAGAGCGCGTCGAGCCGGGCGGTCTTCGTGAAGCCGGGCAGGATGTTGTTCACGGTGATGCCGTACGGGCCGAGTTCCGCGGCGAGCGTGCGGGTCCAGTTGCCGACCGCGGCCCGCACCGTGTTCGACACCCCGAGGCCCTTGATCGGCGTGACCACCGAGGTCGAGGTGATGTTCACGATGCGGCCGAACTTCGCGATCCGCATGGTCGGGGCGCACGCCTGGGCAAGGGCCTGGAAGCACGCGATGTGCATCGACATCGCGGCGAGGTAGTCCTCGGGCCGGGCCTCGATCGCGAGGCCCGCGGGCGGGCCGCCGGTGTTGTTCACGAGGATGTGGACGCCGCCGACCTTCGCGACATGCTCGCGGGCGATCCGCTCGACCGCCTTCCAGTCGGCGAAGTCGGCCACGATCGTGCCATGGGCCTGCCCGCGTTCGGCGGGCAGCTCGGCGAGGACCTTCGCGAGGCCCTGGTCGTTGCGGCCCATGAGGTCGACGGTCGCCCCGGCCCGCGCGAGGCCGATCGCGATCGCCCGGCCGATGCCCTGCGTGCTGCCCGAGACGAGGGCCCGGCGGCCCTCGAGCGGAAATGCGTCCAATGCCATGGGCGGGAGTCTACAGCCCGCCGCGGCCCGCTCAGGGCGTCCACGCCCCGAGCAGGATCGTGAGGTCCGACGATCCGACCGTGCCGTCCTCGTCGAGATCGGCCGGCCCGCCTGCGTTGCCCCACGCGGCCAGCAGGGCCGCGAGGTCGCCCGCGTTCACCACGCCGTTCCCGTCGAGGTCACCGAGCACCGAGCACGAGCCCTTGATGGTGAACGACCGGGTCGGACCGGTGCCCACATTGTCGCGACGGTCGATCGCCCGTACGAAGTACGTGATCTCGGAACACGCCGCCTGCACGGGAATCACGCCGCGATAGAGCGAGAAGCCCGACCAGCGCATCGGAACCGCCACCGGCTTCCCGCCGTCGACCGCGTAGACCAGCGTGACCGACTTCTCCTCGAAGCCCCGGTCGTTCGCGTAATCGTCAAAGACCTCGGCCCGCACCACGAAGGGCCCGGTCGACGTGCCACCCGGGACCTGCTCGGTCAGCTTCACCGTCGGCGGCCGGTTGTCGATCGCGGCGTTCACGCCGACGTAGATCCGGTTCTGGAACGCCCCGCTCTCGCCCTGCGCGGTGACGATGTCGATCTTCCCGTCGCCGGTGAGGTCGGCCACCTTCACGTCGAGCGACGAGTCGGTCTGGGCGCTGATGACGTTCGCCGGAACCGTGAACGAGCCGGTTCCGTTGTTCGCGTAGATCCGCTCGGAACTCGAGCCGAGGGTGGCGACGACGAGGTCGAGGTCGCCGTCCATGTCGTAGTCGAGGAAGCGGCTGTCGTTGTCGTCGGTGGTCGGGTTCGGGACGAGGCTCGATGACGAGTTCGTCCACACCGTGCCCGTTCCGTTGTTCTTGAGCAGCAGCTCGGTGTTGCTCGTGCCGCTGTTGACGCCGATCAGGTCGAGGTCGCCGTCGCCGTCGATGTCGCCCGGATCGTACGAGTAGCTCGACGCGCCCACCGGCATGCCGGTCGCGAGCTTGGTGAACGTGCCCGCGCCGTTGTTGATCCAGAGCTGGCTGGCCGCGGCCCGCGTCCCGATGAAGAGGTCGAGATCGAGGTCGTTGTCGCAGTCGAAGAAGACCGCGTCCATCTGCTCGGGGATGTTCGCCGACGGCGTCTGGGCCGCCGGCGCGTCGCTGAAGGTTCCCGTCCCGTCGTTGAGGTAGAGCCGCGGACGCCCGTTCGTCGAGAAGCGGCTCAGCGTGCCCGAATTGAGCACCGCGATGTCGAGGTCGCCGTCGTTGTCGACGTCGGCGAACTGGCCGCGGGCCGACGAGAGGTTCACGTTCGGCAGCCGCACGGAACCGTCGGAGAAGATGCCGGCGCCCTCGTTCATGAGCAGCTTCGGCTTCTTCGCGAAATCCTGGACGAGCAGCAGGTCAAGATCGCCGTCGCTGTCGACGTCGCCCGCCTCGACGCCGCGGAACCAGCCGGTGATGCCCGGCACCCGCAGGTCGGTCTGGTCGGCGAACACGCCGGTCCCGTCGTTGACGTAGACCCGCGGCTTGAGCGCGAGGCCCGCGGCGCTGTAGCCCTGTCCGTTCGCGAACACGATGTCGAGGTCGCCGTCGAGTTCGAGGTCGACGAACGTCATCTGGTTCGTGTACTCGGACTGCGTCGGGAACCGCGTGGTGGTCTGCTGCTGGAAGACCTGGGCGACGGCCGGTCCGGCGGCGGCGACCGCGGCCAGGACGGCCGGGGCGACCAGGCGTCCGAGGGAGGATTGGGGGCTGCTCTTGCTTCGCATGGGGGTCCGGCGAACCGGTACGGCCGAAGATAGCCCGCGATGCGGACCTGCCGAGGGATTTCCGTCGGATTGGTCATAATCCGCGGGCCGCATCCCGCGGCGGGCACGGGAAACGGCCCGCGCTCTCGGACGCGGGAGCCTCGGTAGCCTGATCGCCCATGCGCATCGAAGACCGGTCATCCGCGAACGTCGGCATGGTGCTTGTCGCGACGCTGCTCGGATCGGCGGGCCTCGTGGCGCTGTGGGGTTACGCGATCACCGTGTACCCGAGACTGCCCGGCCTGATCCCGCTCCACTTCAACGGCCGCGGCGAGCCCGACCGATGGGACGTGACGACGCCGATGGCGTGGTACCAGCTGCCGGGCATCGCAACAGGCATCGTCCTGCTGATGGTCGGAACCGCCTGGTTCTGCCTCTGGGCGGCGGCGCGGAAGCCGCAGCTCGTGAACATCCCCTTCAAGGGCCGCTTCCTCGCCGCGTCGCCTTCGCGCCGCAAGTGGATCGTCGAGCCGATCGCCGCGGCGCTCGCCCTGGATGGCGCGGTGATCAGCGCCCTCTTCATGTACATCCTGCACGGCACCGAGCGCGTCGCGAACGGGGCGTGGCCGGGCCTCTCGCCGGTGGGCTTCGCGGTCCTGATTCCCCTGCTCATCCTG
>JBEIUL010000397.1:0-2800 GCA_040374395.1 Phycisphaeraceae bacterium | reverse complement strand
CGTTCCGTCTCTACGGCAACACCACCTACTCGACGGTCTGGGACCGCGGCCCGCTCGAGCGGCTCGCGGCGGAACCGGATTCCGACCCGCGCCGCTGGGCGGAAAGCCTGCGGACGCAGGGCTACCGCTTCGCGATCATCGATTTCAACATGCTCGACCGCTGGGCGGCCAGCGGATGGCTCGACCCCAACCTCGCACCGGAACGCATGCGGGCTTTCCTCGACACGGTCACCACGCTGCAGACCTTCCCCAACCGCTCGCTGCTGGTCGACCTGAATCCGCCGGCGGGTCAGGCCGGCGGCGGCTGAATCGAGCGGATCGCGAGCCACGCGAGGGCGGCGACGGCGAGGAGGCCGAACACGGTCGCGAGGATCGCGAGGATCCGGGCCCGGCCGGACGCGGCGGCGAGTTCCTGCTCGAGGGTGATCTCGCGCGGGCTCGGGCCGCGCGGCTCGGCCGGGACCGGAGCGGGCGGCGGTGCGGCCGCCGGCGTGCCGGCCGCGGGGTCGGCGATCTCGGAATCAGGCGCGAACGCCGAGATGGTGTGGCCCGGCTTCCGCTGCACGTGCGGCTCGTGGTCGGGATCGCCGGGCAGGCCGCGGATCTGGTCGAGCCCGAGCCGATCGCGATCGAGCCACGCCCCGAACGTCGTGCGGCACGAGGGGCAGCGGACATCGCGGGGCGAGACCTTCCCGTCGCACTCGGGGCAGTAGCCGAGCAGGTGGGCGATGCCGGGCGCCCGCCGGGCGGCCACCCAGAACTGCTGCGTCGAGGGGCCGCGGACGATCGAGTGCTTCGTGATCACGCCCATCGAGACGAGCTTGCCCATCGTCTCGTACGAGCAGCCGGGGAAATGCGGCCGGCCGGGATCGCGCACGAACCACGGTCCCATGTCGTTCTGCGTCGACTGCCGGGTGAGGAAGTCGACCTGGACGTGGCAGGCCACGCAGCGGGCGGCCGCCTCCTGCACGTGCCCGCAGTAGGGGCAGATCATGGCCTTGACGTTGGGGGGAAGCGGCATGGCGAAGCGTGGGCGTCCCGGGCGGGATTGACAGTATGCGCCGGGTCGGCTCCCCTTGCGACATGCCCGCCCGAGAATCGTTCCCGCTTCGCACGCTGTCGGTCGCCCTGCTGACGCTCGCCGCCGCGTGCGACGCGCCGCCGCGGCAGGGCGAACGGTCGGCGATGCGGGCCCCGACCGCCGAGGCCGCGCCGCGGACCGCCTCGGAACCGCCGGTGCTCGCCTTCGACGGCGCGAACCTCGCGTGGGGCGACCTGCGGCCGTCGCTCGTCGAGCTCGGCGGCGCGACCGTCGTCGGCGACGCGATCCTCGGCCGGGCCATCGAGCGAGAGCTTGCGGCGCGATCGCTTCCGCTCGCGCCCGGGGCGATCGATGCCGAGCGGGAACTGCTGCAGGCGAGCCTCGATCCCGACCCGAACCGGTCGTTCCGGCTGCTCGAGGAGATCCGGCGACGGCAGGGCCTCGGGCCCGTGCGCTTCGCGGCGTTCCTGCGGCGGAACGCCGGGCTGCGGGCCCTCGCGCAATCCGAGCTCGAGATCACCGACGAGGCGCTCGCCGCGCAGCACGACGTGCTGCACGGGCCGCGGCGGCGGGCGCGGCTCGCGGCCCTCGCGACCCTCGCCGACGCCGAGGCGTTCCGTCGCGAGGTCGAGGCCGGCGCGAGTTTCGGCGAACTCGCGGCCCGGCGATCGACCGACCCGTCCGCGGCCCGCGGCGGGCTGCTCGAGCCGGTCAGCCGCCGCGACCCGAGCTATCCCCTGGCGTTCCGCTCGACGCTCTTCGCGGCCCCGGTGGGCGGGATCTCGGAACCCTCGCTCGTCGACGGGTCATGGCTCGTGGTGCAGGTCGTCGAGGAGCTGCCGGGCAGCGGCCGCGACCTCGCCGCGACGCGGGCCGAGATCGAGCCGCTGGTGCGCCGCGCCCAGGAGCGGCTGGTGATGGACCGCATCGCCCGCCGCCTGATCGCGACCGCGGATCCCGTATTCTTCGACCCGGGCCTCGAGGCGGAATGGCGGAAGATCCAGTCCGGCCGCTGAGGCGCCCGAAGTGCCCCGGAACTCCACGATGAACAGAGCCTCTCTCGCCGCGCGGATCGTCGCGCCCGCCCTCGTCGCCCTCGCCTCGATCCTCGCGATGCCCGCGCCGGCCTCCGCGCAATCATCTTCGCAGGTCGGAACTCGCGTCCGCGGCGCCTCGGGCGAGATGACCATCCCCCAGTTCATGTCGAACCTCGCCCGCTACGGGCAGTGGTTCCCGTACGGCGACTACGGCTGGGCTTGGCAGCCGAAGCGGGTCTCGCCGCAGTGGCGTCCGTACTCGCAGGGCTCGTGGTTCTCGATCACCGGCGGCCTCGCCTACTGGCATTCCTACGAGCCGTTCGGCTGGGCCGTCTACCACTACGGCCAGTGGATCCTCGACCAGCGGATCGGCTGGGTCTGGATCCCCGGCACCGAGTGGCGGCCCGCGTGGGTGACGTGGCGATCGGGCAACGGCTTCGTGGGCTGGGCGCCGACGCCGCCCAAGGGCGTCGATCCGTGCACCGTCGAGCCGTTCGCGTGGAACTTCGTCTCGACGAGGTACCTGCGATCGAGCTCGATCTCGCAGCAGGTGATGCCGTTCGCGCGGAACGTGAACCTGATCGGGGCGACGACCGGCGGCGGGGCCCCCTCCCCCGCCGACTTCGCGTGGCTGCTCGGCACCGACCCCCGGATCAACCTCGTCCGCACGCCGGGCACCTGTGACCGCGGCACCGCGGGGATCGTCTGGGTCTACGCGCCG
>JBEIUL010000543.1:0-1759 GCA_040374395.1 Phycisphaeraceae bacterium | reverse complement strand
GTTGAGGACCTCGACTGGTCGGCCTGCGTCGCTCCCGGCCCCGTATCGGTCAGGGCCGGCCGCTAACTTGCCCGGCAACCAGACCTCGCCATTAAAAGTACAACGGGGGGCTATCCAGCGAGCGCCCCGCGTCGGTTTCAGGAGTGAATCCTGCGAATCAGCGGCGACGGCGACGCGAGGCGAGGCCCGCGAGACCGAGGAGCGCGACCGCTCCGGGGGCCGGCACGAAGTCGACGCCGTGGAGCGTCACCGTGCCCGTCCAGGTGCCCGAGGTGCCGGCGGCGCCGTAGCCGTTGCCGATCCAGACCCGCGGGGCGCCCAGGAGGGCCTGGTCGATGAAGATCGAGGTGGTGAAGTTCACCGTGCCCGAGACGACCGTGCCGGGGGCGCTCGAACCGCCGTTCGGCCAGGAGTACCGCTGCAAGGCGGAAAGGTTGGAGAACCCGCCGCACTGCAGCAGGCCGCCGGTCGACAGCGGAAGCACGTCGACGTAGATGCACAGGTCGTCGGCGTAGGTGTAGTTCGTCGACGCGGTGAGGACCGCATTGACCGACGCGCCGGTGAGGTTGCCGAAGATGAACTCGCCGGGGTTGGCGCCTTCAACGTCGAAGAACTGGAATCCGGTCGCGACGAAGTCGGCGAGCGGAACGGTGATGTCGGCGGAGGCGGCTCCGGCGAGCGAGGCGGCCGCGACGGCCGAGGCGAGAAGCGTCTTGTTCATGTCTGGGAACTCCTGGGAACGAAACGGGAAAGAAAGGGGACGAAACAGCCGCAAGGGAAGCGGCGGGGAACGCTGGTTGGGTGGCGGTCAGGAGACGGGGAGCGCCGTGGCGGGAAAGCCGCGGCCCCTCGACCCTCTCTCTGCAAACCGAAGATGCCACAGGAAACCCGGTGGGCAAACGACTTGCGAAGAATGCGGCGCAATCCCTGAACGGCCGGGGTGGGTCTGCGCGGCCAGTCGGGTTATCGGGCCTGATTCGACGCGTCCCACGCCGGGCCGAACGCAAACTCGTAGTTCTTCCAGCGATCGATGCCCGCCCGGTTGATGGGCCGGCGGACCTGCTCGTGGCTGAGCGTGAACACCGTCCGCGGGTTCGCCTCGGGTCGGAGCACGCGCGAGTCGAGCGCCAGCCCAAGTCTGGACAGGCAGCGATTCGCATGCGCCTCGGGATCGGCGACCAGTTCCTCGAGCGAAAGTGATTCGTGGGGAAGGCCCAGGGCTTCCAGCGCCCGCGGCAGGATCGATCGCTCGGCCTCCGTCACCCTCCGGATCGACTCGAGCGAGGCGGTCCACCCGTCGGCGATCGGATGGAAGTAGGAGAGGAATGTGCTGATGGCCTGATCGCGTGGGTCGCGGGTGATGCGGAAGCACACCGCCCCCGGGAGGGCCGCCGCGATGGCCGGAAGCCGGTTCCACGCCCGAAGGGTCTTGTCGAAGGTGAACGTCGCCCCGGGGCGGGCGAGGCGGCGGGCCCCGGTCCGGTAGCGATCGCGGGCGGCCTCGAGGTCCGCGACCGGAATGGTCCCGATCGACTTTGGATACCGGCCGGTCGCAGTCAGTTCGTCGGCGAGCGTCTCGATGCCGTCGTACTCGCCGATCCCGGCGATCGCCGGATGGGCGTCGAGCATCTGCTCGAGCAGGGTCGTGCCCGAGCGCGGCAGGCCGACCACCAGGGCGACATCCCGCACCGGCTCGATCCGGGCCTCGATTCGAAGCCTGCCGCCGTCGAGCTCCTTCCGCTGCCGCTCGACCTCGAGC
>JBEIUL010000248.1:0-4456 GCA_040374395.1 Phycisphaeraceae bacterium | reverse complement strand
GTCGCGCACCGCCGCCGCGACGGCGCCCTCGACGGTGTGGTGGGTGAAGACGAAACCCGCGTCGAGCAGCCGCGCCGGCACCGCCTTTCGGCTCGCGAGCAGGGTGTCGGCGACCTCGCCGAGCGAGAGCCGCAGCGCGACGCCCGGCACCGAGAGCAGGGCCGGCCGCCCCAGCGCCGCCGCGATCGCCTGCGTCAGCTGCCGGGCGCTGGTCGGCCGCGGACCGACGACGTTCACCGGACCGGCCAGGTCGCGATCGATCAGGAATGAGAGGATCGCGGTGCAGTCGGCGTGGTGGATCCACGGCACCCACTGCGTGCCGGGCCCGAGGACCGCGCCGAGCCCGCGCCGGAAGTACGGCATCACGCGGCCGAGGAATCCCGCCTCGGGATCGAGCACGATGCCGATGCGGGCGATCGCGACCCGCACCGGCTTCTCGAGCCGGCTCGCCTTCATCGCCTCGCGTTCCCACCGCACGCAGACGTCGCTCATGAAGCCGTGGCCGGCCCGCGATCCCTCGTCGAGGGTCTCGTCGCCCCGATCTCCATAGAAGCCGACGGCGCTCGCCGCCACGAGCACCCTCGGCGGACGCGCGGCCTCGGCGATCGCGACCGTCACCTGGTGGGTGCTGTCGACGCGGCTCGACTCGATCTCGTCGCGGTAGTCCTCGGTCCAGCGACGGTCGGCGACGCCGGCGCCGGCGAGATGCACGACCGCGTCGACGCCGTCGACGGTCGACTGCCACGCCCCGGGAAGGGTCGGGTCGCCGGCGACGATGCCGGTTCCCGGCGGCAGGATCGAGCGGGCTTCCGTAGGCCTGCGGGTGACCACCGCGACCTGGTCGCCGGCCTCGAGTCGGGCCGCGACGAGCCGCCGGCCGAGGGCGCCGGTGCCGCCGGTGACGAGGATCCGCATCCCGGCATGCTACGCGGGAGCCGCAGGCGGACGGCCGCTCAGGCGGTGCGCCGGCGAGCGTCGGCGCGGCGGACCTCGTCGGGCGAGAACCGGGCCTCGGCGGCCGCGGCGTTCTCGGCGGCGATGGCCAGGCGGACGAGCGCGGGGACGATCGCGGTCGCGAGCAGGTGATCGAGGCGGGCCCGCATGCGTTCGATCTCGGCGAGCGCGTTCGCGACGATCTCGAGGGCCCGCGAGGCGTGGCCGTCGGCGAGGGCGGCGTCGCCCCCGCTCGCGAGGCGCCCGAGGATCGCCCCGGTCCGCACCCTCGAGGCGCCGACGATCGCGGTGACCAGGTCGTCGCCCGAGGCGACCGCGGGCTCGGGGGCCGTCGCGGCGATCTCGTCGGCGACGCGGTCGATCGCGACCACGAGCTCGTCGATGCGGAACTGGGCGGTGTCGGCGGGCCGGTCGCCGCCGGCGACGCTGACGATCTCGCCGCGGATCGCGGCCAGGAAGCCGGCGATGCGGTCAAGCCGGTCGCGGGTCTGCCGCACGGTGCGTTCGCTCTCGCGGACGCTGCCGAGGGCGGCGGCGAGGCGGACGGAATCAGGACGGCGGTCGGCGGGCTGCGGCATCGGGAACCTCGCGGGAACGCCGCGCGGCCGCGGCCCGGTGGCATCGGCGCGACCGCGGACCCGCTTCATTCGCCCCTGGATTTTCCGAAGAATTCCCGAGCCGCCTCAAGCGGTGTCGCGCAGCCCGCGATCGCCCTCGGGCGGCCGCCGGGCGGGCCGGCCCTTCCCGAGCGGGGTCACCGGCGGGGTCGGGCCGGACGGACGGCCGCTCGGCCGGGCGCCCGGAAGTTCGCCGCGGAAGCCGGCGGCCTCGCGGTTCTCGTTCCGGATCGCGTCGTAGACCTCCTTGCGGTGGACGGCCACGTGCGGAGGGGCCTTGATGCCGATGCGGACCTTGTCGCCGCGGATGTCGACGACGGTGAGCTCGACGTCGTCGCCGATCATGATGGTCTGGTCGAGCTGTCGCGAGAGGACGAGCATCCGTGTTTCCTCAGGTGCGTCGGAAGAGCCGCGGTCAGGCCGTCGCCCGCAGCCGCGGGGCGGCCGCGCCGACCTTCATCAGCTCGTGGCGGACGTTCCAGCGGCGTTCGGCCATCACGATCTGGAGCCCGCGGCAGGTACGGACGTTCACGAGGAGCGGACCCTGCAGGTTCGCGGTGAGCACCTCGTCGCGGCGGTTGACGATCACCAGAACCTGCGCGTCGGAGGGGTCGGCGAGGCCGAGGTCGGCCGACTGCTCGGGACGGATCTGGGCGGCGTAGTCGGGAACCCACAGGCCGGGGTCGGTGACGACGAAGGCCAGGTCGGGGGCCTCGAGCGACTGCAGCCAGAAGAAGACCGACTGGTCGTCGGGCTGCAGCAGGGCGAAGCGGCGGTAGCTCGAGAACCCGAGCAGTCCGTTCGGGAACTCGAGGATGCGGGCGTCGTCGATCTCGAGGGTCGCGAATCGGGTGGTCTGGACGATCATCGGGGCGTCTCCGGGCGGAACCGGGGTATCGGTCGGCCGCGTGCGTTTCGTCCAGAGAGGGTCAAGCGGCGATGTGCCGCCTCGCACGCGACGCGTCCTTGCGGCAGGGCTTGCGCGGATCGCGCGCCGGTCGCGTCGGTTCTTGCGCGAGTCGGCCGTCGGGTGACCGATGAACGGACGCATGGAAGAATCCGCCGCCGCCCCGTCCCGACCCGATCGCAGCCGCGGACTCTCGCCGTGGGTCGCGGCGATCGCGTGGATCGCCGCCCTGCTGCTCACGCTCGGCATCGCCTCGCGGTGGACCGGGGGCGAGCCGCCCGTGACGCGGGAAGCGCTCGAGGCGATCGTGTCGGGCGGCTCGGTCGCCGGGCTCTGGCTCGCGGGGGCGATCGGGTTCGGCGTCTGGATCCGCGCGAGGCTCGGGCTCGCGCGGCGGCGATTCCCGATGCGGACGCCGCTCGTTGCCCTCATGCTCGGCGTCGCCGCGATGCTCGCGCTCGATTCGCTGCTCGCGACGCTCGGCGTGCTCGGGGCCGCGAGCGGACTCGCCGCGTGGGTGGCGACCGCCGGCGGCATCGTGCTTCTCGTCCTGCACCTCCGCGACCTCGATCGGGGCGGAGAGGCGACGCTCGCCCGGCGGGTGAGCCTCCCGACGCTGCTTGCGATCGCCGCGAGCGGGCCGCCCGCGGGCATCCTGCTGCTGGCCGCGACGAGCGAGCCGGGCTTCCTCTGGTCAAGCGAGTTCGGTGGCTACGACGCCCTCTCGTACCACCTGCAGCTGCCGAAGGAATGGCTGGTGCTCGGGCGGCTCGCGACGCTCGAGCACAACGTGTACTCGGCGTTCCCGTCGTTCGTCGAGGCGGCGTTCCTGCACGTGTTCATGCTCGCGGGCGGGCCGGCGCCGGGGGCGATCGCATGCCAGGTGCTGGTCGCCTTCCTCACGCTCGCCGCGGCCGCCGCGACGGGAACGCTCGCCGCCGCGGCGTGCCCGCCGGCGACGAGGGCGCTCGGGTTCGCGGTCGGCGCGGTCGCCTACCTCGGGACGCCGTGGACGGTCGTGGTCGGCAGCCTCGCCTACAACGACGGCACCGTCGCGCTCCTGCTCGCGGGCTGCTTCCTGCTCGTGCGTCCGCTCCGCGGCGACGGCTCGTGGCGGACGCCCGCGGCCCTCGGGCTTCTCGCGGGCGCGGCGTGCGGGGCGAAACTCTCGGCGGTCGGCTTCGTCGCGCTGCCGGCGGCGATCATCGCGATCGCGTGCCCGCCGCGTCGGCGGTTCGCCTCGCTCGCGGCGTTCGCGCTCGCCGCGGCGATCCCGCTGGTCCCGTGGCTCGTGCGCAACGCGCTCGCGACCGGCAACCCGGTGTTCCCGTTCGCGACCGCGCTCTTCGGCAACGGCTGGTGGACGGCCGAGCAGGCCGAGACGTTCCGAATCGCCCACGCCCCCGACGCCGGACCGGTCGACGGTCTCGTCCGCCTCGTCGAGCAATGGCTCGCGCAGGGATTCGGCGAGGCTCCGCTCGACCCGACCGGGAATCCCGAGCCGTGGAAACCGCTCTGGTCGGCGCTTCCGGCGCTCGGCCTCGCCGGCACGCTCGTGCTGGCGTTCTCCGACCGCCGGCGGCTGCGGAGGAACGCGGCGATCCTGGGCACGACGCTCGCGGCGCAGCTCGGGTTCTGGCTCCTCCTCACGCACCGCCAGTCGCGGTTCCTCGTTCCGACCGCCGTGCCGCTCGCGATCGCGACCGGCTCGCTCGTGCGGCTGCTCGGACGGCGCCCGTTGCCCGCGGCCCGCGACGCGGTCGCGCTGGCGGCCGTCGCGTATGGGCTCGCGGTTCCCTGGGTCTACTCGACCGAGGGCCGCATCGGCGAGGTGAACGCGCCGTCGCTGCTCGTCGGCGGCCTCGAGACCGTCGACGGCCGGCTCACGGTTCGGCTGCTCGGCGAGTCGAAGGATCCCGAGCGGCAGGCGCCCGCGATGGCGTTCGCCCCGCGGGCGTTCTGGACGAACTTCTGGATC
>JBEIUL010000431.1:0-2503 GCA_040374395.1 Phycisphaeraceae bacterium | reverse complement strand
GGGCGGAGGAGGCGGAGGAGGCGGAGGAGGCGGCGGCTGCGTTGGCTCGGTCGAGATCGCGACCGGAACCGGCTTCGGCGATTCGAGCACCCGCTCGACCCGCGACGATCCCTCGAGCTCGGCGACGCGACGCTCGAGCTCGGCGAGCCGGAGTTCGAGATCGGGAACCGGCCGCGATCCGGGCGACTCGCTCATCGGGCGGGGAAGGTACCACCGGACCCTGGCGCGGGAACTCTCCCCGAACGGACGCCGGTCGGCCGCCCCCGCTGCGATAGACTCGCCTCGTGAATCCGACGCACCGACGGACGCTTCGGCTCGCGATGAGCGATCGCCGCCTGCTCGAGCTCGCCCGAAGGTGGTCCGAGTGGCACACCGGCGACCTCTCGACCCCGGAGGCCGCCTTCGAGGCGTACCTGGCCCATCGCCGCTGCCGGCGGATGTCGCCGAATCCGCTCTTCCATGAGGCGTGGTACCGCGAAAGGCATCCGGACGTCGCGCAGGCGATCGAGGCGGGCACGGCGATCTCCGGCCTCGACCACTTCGTCACCACCGGGGTCCACGAGGGGCGACCGTTCAATTCCTACGTCGCCCGACGCATGGAGTGGTGCCGGACGCCGGCCCCGCGAATCGAGAGCGAGCCCCCCCCCGCGGCCGCGGCCGAACTCGACGACGAGTCGCGCGGATTCCTGGAGGCGTTCCCGCACGTCTCGCCCGTCGCCTACTGGAACGCCTACGGACGCTTCCTCGGCGGACGGCCCCCGGTCGGCGCGCCGCCGATGCCCGCCGGGCGGCGTACCGCGATCCTCGTCCTCGGCATGCACCGCAGCGGCACCTCGGCGCTCTCCGCCTCGCTCGTCGCGTCCGGGGCCTCGATCGGCTGGGACCTCATCCCCTCGACGCCGGCCAACCCGTCTGGACACTGGGAATCGCGCGAGATCGCGCGGATGCACGACGAGATCCTCGCCCGCGCCGGCTCTCGCTGGCACGACTGGAGTGCGGTCGAGCTTCCCGATGCCGGCACTCGCCGCGACGCCGTGCGCGAGCTCGGCGAGCTCATCGACCGCTCGTTCCGCCGGACGCCGCTCTTCGCGGTGAAAGACCCGCGGTGCTGTCGGCTCGCGTTCCTGTGGCGCGAGGCCCTCGACGAGGCCGGTATCGACGCGAAGGTCGTCATCCCGGTCCGGCATCCGATCGAGGTGGCGGCGTCGCTCGAGGCCCGCAACGAGTTTCCGATTTCGAAAGGCCTTCGGCTCTGGACCCGCCACGTGCTCGACGCGATGCGGCAGTCGCGGGGCCTGCCGCGGGTCCTCGTGCGCCACGCCGACCTGCTCGAACGGGGCCCCGCCGAGATCGACCGGATCGGCGAGGCTCTCGGCATCCGCTGGCCGGTCGAGGCCGACGAGCGGGCGGCCCGCATCGCCGAGTTCATCGACCCATCGCTCCGGAACCAGCGTGCCGACGCGGCGCCGACCATCGACCATCCCGACCTCCCGTGGGTCGGGAGGCTCTGGTCGCTCGTGAACGACGGGAACGCGGCGCTCGAACGCGACGACCTGCTCGACGAGATCGACCGCGAGTTCTCGCGGGCGGGTTGAGCGCCATCCGCCGGAGCCGCCCGGTCACCCCCCCGCCGTCCGTCCCTTCCAGGAGCGCTTTCCGCGCTTCGCGAGCCAGAGGCTCCACCACTGGACGGCGGTCATCGCCGCGATCGAGACCGGGTGCAGCGGCACGCACCACCACGGCTGGCGGAAGCGGATGCAGAGCGCGACCCGCTCGGCGAGGCCGAAGGCGATGGCGAGGCACGCGAGCGCGGCAGGCCACGGCTGCCACGAACCCGTCACCGCCGCGTATCCAAGCCATCCCCACGGCAGTAGGTGCCCGACGACGTGCAGCGCCGTCACCACGACGAGCAGCGTCACGCTGCCGAGACCTTCGAAGGCGTTCTTCGCGAAGCCCCGCCAGGTCTGGCCGAGGCCGCGGTACATCCGGCACGAGACGAGATCGGTGCCGTCGAAGAGGTCGGTGCGGAAGCCGGCCGCGCGAAACGCCCGCGGCATCCTCACGCCGTCGTGCATCGAGGCCCGGAACGCCGCGTGGCCGCCGCTCGCGCGGTACGCCTCGCGGCGGGCGAAGAGATATTGCCCGCAGCCGGCGCTCGCCGCGGGGTCGGGCGTCGAGCGCATCCGGCCGAAGGGCAGGTACGACAGCAGCACGAAATGAATGAGCGGCACGAACAGCCCCTCGCCGGGCGAGCCGACTCGCTGGTACGGCACGGTCGAGACGAGGTCAGCCTGCGCGTGGCGGGCGAAGGCGAGCGTGCGCCGCAGGGCATCCGGGGCGAGCCGCACGTCGGCGTCGGTGAAGAGGAGCCAGTCGCCGCGGGCGGCCTCGCCCATGCGTTCGCAGGCGTGCTGCTTCCCGTTCCAGCCGTCGGGCAAGGGCCGCGTGGGCGGGACGCGAAGCCGCGAGTCTTCCGAGGCAAGCCGCCCGAGAATCTCGGGCG
>JBEIUL010000270.1:0-4185 GCA_040374395.1 Phycisphaeraceae bacterium | reverse complement strand
GCAGGAAGAAGAACGCGAAGCTCGCCGCCGCCGCCCCGCCCGCGCCCATCATCGCCATCATGGCCCGCTTGTCACTCGCGGGCTCGTTGCGGGCCACAGCGTAAAGCGAGATGCTGACACGGCCCTGGCGGATCGCGTCCTCCTCCATGGTGAGCTGCTTGATGCGCTCGAGGTAGCGGTTCTCGTCGCCCTGCAGCTGGGCGATCCGGCGGAGGATCGACTCGCTGCGGGCCTGGGCGTCGTTCAGCGTCGAGACCTCGGCCCGGAGCCGCTCGCCGTCGCGCTCGAGCGACTTGCGCCGCTCGACCACCTGCGAGTACCGCGGCGAGTAGCCCTCGCCGGTGCGCCAGAGCTCGCTCGCGGCCTGCTGCTGCAGGGCCACCTGCTTCTCGAGGAGGTCGATCTCCCGCTGGGCCTTCTGCAGGGCCGGGTGCCCGGGCTTGAAGCTGTCCTTCGAGAGGGCGAACTCGAGCTTCCGACGGTCGAGGTTGTTCTTGAGGTCGCCGATCCTGGGATCGACGCGGACGAGGTCGGCGATGAGCGGCTCGACCACCGCATCCGGCGGGATCTCGGCCTCGCCCGCGGGCCGGCTCTGCCGGATCCGCTCGACGATCGCGTTCATCCCCTGGATCTGGACGTCCAGGGCCTGGAGCGCCGCGACCTTGGTCCCGATGATCGCCCCGAAATCCCGGCTGCCGTAGAACGAGTTGCGGATCAGCTCGGAGAGCTCGGCCTGGCGGGCCTCGATCTCGCGGCGGATGCCGGTGAGGCCCTCGCGGTTCGCATTCAGCTTCCGGGTGAAGTCGGTCTCGGCGTCGGGGCCCGCGACCCGCATGTAGGCGTCGAGGATGCTGTTGACGACGGCCGCCGAGTAGAGCGGGTCGTCGCTCGACTTGCCGATCGAGACGAAGGAGGTTCCCTTGACCGCGTCGACCGCCAGGCCATCGGCAAGCTCCGGCGTGCCGCGGCGGGCGATCCGGTCGATGAAGGGCTGCAGCCGCGAGTCCTTCGAGGCCTCCTCGAGCACGCGGTCGCTCCGGAGCAGGATCGCCTGCTCGTTCACGAACTGGGCGAAGTTCCGCGGGGCCTCGGTCTCGGGCGTCCGGATGAGGGTGTTCGTGTCGAGCGAGTACTGGATCGAGACGAATCCCTGCCCCGCGTACTTCACGGGCGTGACGAACCAGGCGACGGTCGCCCCGATCGGGGCGAGCAGGATCGCGGTCACGGCGAACCACAGCCAGCGGCCGTGCATCCGGTTGAGGACCACCTCGACCGGATTGACCGGGGCGGCCGCGACCTCGGGAGTCGAGGCGAGGGCCAGCTCCCCCCGGGTCGACCCGGCGGAATCCTGCATCACGGCTTCATCCGTCACGTTTGGCTCCTTCGCTCGTCCCGATCAGGGCCCGCAGGGCCTCCTTCGGGAACTCGGACAGGACCTCCCCGGCGAGGCGGACCGCCTCCTCCTCGGGAACGTCCGAACGGAAGACGACCTGGATCTGGGCGAGACCGCGCGAGGCCCTCGTCGTCGGCGACGACAGCAGGGCCTGCTCGAAGACGTCCGGCGAGGTGCGGCCGTCGGGCAGGACGAAGACGTTGAGCACGGTCATGTCCTCCCGCTCGCCGTCCGCGTCGATGCGCCGGAACCGGTACGCGGTCAGCTCGGGATCGTCGAGGAACTCGCACCGGACGTCCGGCCGGGCGATCCGCTCGAGGTCGAGGTTCCAGCCGATCTGCCGGTAGCAGATCGGCGGGTAGTGACCACCCATGTCGCGGGCGTCGGAGCAGTGGACCACGATGAGCGTCAGCTCCTCGTCGCCGCCGAGTCGCATGAAACGACGGCAGAAGAGGGCGTTCGGCCGCAGGATCTCGACCGCCTCGCTCGGCACCGGGACCTCGGTGGTGATCCAGGGCCCCAGGCGGTCGGGAACGGCGCCGAGAAGGGCCGCGATCCGCTCCGACCGCATGCGGTCGTCAAGCGTCGCCTCCTGGCTCGCGACGCCCCACCCGGCCAGCGCGAGGAGCCCCGCCGTGAGGGACGGGGCCACGAAGGCGGGGGCGGGCGCGAGCCCGCGGCGTTGTGGGCGGCGACGGCTCATGCGCCGAGGAGCCTCCAGCGAAGCACCGGGAAGTCGAGCCACCGGAGCAGCCTCAGGGCGATGAACATGGACGCCACCGCGACCACGAGCATGAGCCAGCCGAACAGCTCATGGACCTGGACCGCGACGCGCGCGTCGGCGAATCCGAACGCGATGCTCGAGGGCACCAGCCGGAAGACGTTGCACAGGATCGCGACGAGCGGCGAGACGAGCATGAGGAAGATGCGGGTGCCCGAGCGGAGCGGCATCGAGAAGACGAACGTGAACACCACCAGCCCGAGGGCGAGGACCATCCGCATGCCGTCGCACGCCTCTCCGACGGCGATCGGCGTGCCCCGGATGACCAGCAGCGACCCGTCGCGGATGGCGGTCACGCCGAACATTTCCAGCGTGCCCTGGGTGAGGACCACCGCCGCCTCCTGCAGCGGCCGCGAGACGACCTGACGGACCGAGCCGGGAATCGGCACGAGCAGCAGGGCCGCCATGAAGACCGGGCCGAACTGGCGAATCGCCTCGGTGCCGGTCATGGTCAGAATGCTTCCGATGAGGGCCAGCACCGCCGAGAGGTGGATCCCGACCCGAAGGTCGACGCGGTCGGAGTGCCATGCGAGGAGGATCGAAAGGGCCACGACCAGCGGCCCGACCATGCTCGGCCGGGCGCGGACCGCGGACAGCCGCGAGCGGCGGCACCAGAAGAGGAACAGGCAACACGCCGGCACGAACAGGATGTAGCGGCACTCGGGCCGGCTGAGCGCGTGCCGGACGATGTCGGACCACGCGTGGATGAACGCGACGATCGACCCGACCGCGAGCGCGGCGAGAAGCCACGCCGACCGCCGCGACCAGCCTCGGGCATGCAGGCTCATCGGGTGGCCCCCGACGGCCGCACCCGCGGCACCGCGATGAGCTCGTCCGTCGCGTCGGAACTCTCGATGTCGATCACGCGATCGACCACCAGCGATCGCGGGGCGACCCGGCGGGACATGGGGACCACGCTGCGGGCCACCACCGCCCCCTCGCCCACCGCGGCGTTCTCGAGGATGATGCCGTCGAGCACCACCGCCTCGGCGCCGATCCTCGCCCCGTCGGCGATGATCGAGTGGCCGTCGATGCGGGCGGTCGGGTGCACCTCCGCCTTCGGCGAGATGCGCGGTCCGGCCGCCCAGGTGGCGACGGCCTCGAGGTAACTCGTCCGGGAGTGGACCCGAACCGCCCGGTGCGAGATGGGCACGGGCAACACCCGGACCCCGAGGGTCGCGAGGGCCGGCAGGAACTGCTCCTTGAAATCCTGGTAGCCGATGCGGGAGACCGTACGGAGCACGCCCGCCGGGACGAGACACGCCCCGGCCGGATGATCGAGGCCGGAGATCCCGATCGCGACGTCACCCGCCTCGGCACGCTCGAACAGCGGCCGCAGGTCGACGGGCGGCAGGCAGTGAGGCTCGATCCAGATCACGCGGTCGCCGTCCGAGAGGTCGCTGCAACCGTCCCGGAGCGTTCCGGCCGTTCCGCGGTGCGAGGCGGTCTCCCGCTGGAGTCGAATCTCGGTTCCAGCGAACCGTCCCCGGAGGAAGTCGCTCTCGCGAACCAGCTGGGCGTCGGAACTGTCGTCGGTGATGATTCGGACCTCACTCGCGCCGGCAGCGACGAGACGTTCGGTCCACGCCCGCAACAGGGTCAGGTCGACCTCGAGCGGGAGGGAGGCCAGACGAAAGCCGAGCGCCAACTCGAAGTCCGAGCGGCGAAGACCTCCGATCAGGATGGCAGCGACGATCCGTCCCATGCAGTCCTTCGTTCCGACGCTTCCCGAACCGGGAGCGGACTGGGGTCATCGGCGTTTCACCCCTCGTCCTGCAACGCGGTCGACGTACCCGGATCGCGGCCTTCTCTCGCCGGGACGGGCGGCCCCCTACGCGAGCATCTCAAACCGGGTTCGACGCTTCCGCAGGAAAACGAACTCCTCCCGCGGAGCCTGCCCGAAGCTTCGGGCAGATTCACGCAAGCCCATACTGCAAATAGACTTGCCAGTTCCCATCCATCGCGGAATCGCCCCGACTCAGTGGGGAATCTCCTTCACCGCGTTGCGATT
>JBEIUL010000579.1:0-1575 GCA_040374395.1 Phycisphaeraceae bacterium | reverse complement strand
GTTCATCGTCGGCACGTGGTTCACGTGCGCGGGCTCGAACATCGTCGCCATCGTCTCGTCGACGCTCTTCGTCGCGAACTCGACCTTCATGTGCTCTTCCCACATGTCGCGCAGGGCCCGTTGCCGCGGCGAAAGGCCATCGTCGGGAGCGGTGGCGCAAGCGGCGAGGGCGAGCGGGAGGAACAGGAACACGAGGATCGGGAGGGTGAACTGCATGGGATTGGGCCTCGGAAGGGGTGAAGGATTTGCTCTCGTCGGGTGGACCGTTCAGGTGGCGGGCCTCGCGACGAGCCGATGCCCGAGCCAGGCCATCGGCAGGTAGGCGACCCCGAGATCGAGGGCGATGAACCACGGCGGCGTGTTCGGCAGCATGACCACCATCGAGATGCCCCCGAGCAGGAACATCGCGCCGACGATGAAGGCGGGAATCGTCCGCCGCCCCGCCGCGACCAGCGTCGCGACCATCGCCCCGACGAGCGTGCCGAGGGCGTGGGCGAGGAAGGGCACGGCGAACTGGATCGGGGGGTACTCGCCGAGGTGGGCGTTGATGCTCTCGGGATCGTTCACGTCGACGCCCTCAGGCGGCGGGACGAGGCGGGAGCCGGCGAGGATGATCGACATGTTGGTCGCCCCGCCGATGACCAGGCCGACGACGGTCGCGAGCAGGATGCGGAGGAGGGCGAGCATCATGGGCTCCAACACTAACGGAACCACGGCGATGGTGTCCGCGACGAGACAGCAGGCTGAAAGCGTGAACTATCCTTCCGTCCGACATTTCGGGCGACTCCCCGACCCTCACCGATGACCTCCCCCCCGAAGGACTTCCGTTCCGCGCTCCTGCAGGCCGAGACCGCGGCCACGGCGCTCGGGGGCGCCGTCCGCACCGCCCTCGGGCCCCTCCTCCAGGATTCGGGCGGGGCCCGCTCGTGCGGGCGGGCATTGGGTCTCGAACGCACCCTCGGCTGGAAGGTCTGGAGCCTCGCCCACGCCTCCGACCTCGCGGCCATGCTTCGGGTGCTTCCGGGTCGCCGCGGCTGGACCCAGGTCTACGCGTCGTTCCGCCGCCGGGGAATCGCCGCGGAATCAGCCGAAGCCGTCCGCGTTTCGGCCGAACGACTCATGGAGGTCGTCGAGGATCTCCGGAAGGAGCCGGCGCTCCTGCGGGCCATCGGCGCGGGCGGACTCGACCGGGCCTCGGATCGCGAGCGGATGGTGGCGGCGCGACGGAAGGCCTCGCGGGCGAACGAACGCCTGTACGGGCTGCACGCCGGTCTCGCGATCGTCGGGGCGATGCTCGCGCCGGCCCGGCGATCGGGCGGGATCGCGCTCGCATGCACCGCAGTCTTCGACCGCATCACCCCGCTCGCGGCCCGGCATGCCCTGGCCGCTCTATGCACGGCTCGCCACGCTCGACACGCGAAAGGGAACCCGCTCGCTCGGCACGCCGGTCGATCCGGGCTCGACGCTGCCGCCGCTCGTCGCCGAGCTGAGCAGCCCGAACGCGAAGGCCGGACCGCTGTCGGCCGGCGAGCGCGACGGCAGCGCGTTCCTCGAGATCGCCGACGTTCCACCCGG
>JBEIUL010000474.1:0-2177 GCA_040374395.1 Phycisphaeraceae bacterium | reverse complement strand
GCTCAACCCCCACGCCGCGGTCGCCCCGAGCGCGATGAGCGTGTCCATGTTCGCGCGGCCGGCCCGCGCCGCCCGCCACGCCGAGGCGTGGAAGCCGCCGCCGGCGACGACCAGGGCCAGCGTGCCGAGGGCGAACGACGCCCACGCGAGCCAGCCGGGCCCGTGATGACCGCCGCCCAGATGCAGGCCCTCGAGCGCGACCCACGCCATGCCACCGGCGATCGCCCGGAACCGCCACGATCGCGCCCGCTCGTGCTGCCTTGCGACCGCCTCGGCCTGCGGCCTCGACGCGCCTTCCGACGCCGCCACCGGCTCGCCGTCGAAACCCGCGGCGCGAATCGCGGCGATCACCGCCGCAGGCTCGACCGCCGCGGCCTCGCGACCCTCGACGGTCGCGAGCCCGGTCGCGAAGTCGACGCTCGCGCCCGTCACGCCCGTCCGGGCGAGGAGGGCGTCGCGAACGGTGCCCGCGCAGCCGGCGCATTCCATCCCGCGGACTCGGAACTCGGCCTTGGCGGTGCCTGGGGAAGCCATCGGGAGTCGATTATGCCCCCTCCGGGCCCGCCGTACCCGGTCGGGGCCCGGTTCCCGTCGCCGGAATGCTCGCTTTCGCTTGCCTCGGGCCCGGGAGCGGCGGATACTTCCGACCCCGGAGCCTGGGCCTCGCGCTTCGCCCTCGCTCATGGCCCCCGCCTCGCCGGACCGACGTAGCCGTTCGACCACTCCCCCGTGATGAAGCCCTCCGACCCCCAGAACGCCCCCCGAGACCGAGTCGCCGCGAAGTCGGCTTCGCGGGCGGCGGCGCTCGTGGTCGCGGTGCTCGCCATGGTGGTCGAGATCGCCCCCGCGGTCTTCCTCATGGCCGGCGGCGGTTCGCTCGCGGCCGTCCTCGCCAATGCCCCTCCCGAGGACGGCGAGCGGACGGCCGCCGCGGGTTCGACCCGTCCGGCCATCGATCTCACCCTCGTCCTCCCGTCGCGGAGTCCGGTCCGGATCGACGCGACCGCTCCCGACACCCGCCCGCCGGCCGACGGCCTGGCGGCGTTCTCGCGACGGCTCGACCTGCCGCCGCCGGCCGCGGCCTGACCGCCCGGCCCCGGGGCGGCGTTCGCGTCGCTCCACTCTCACCTCGTTCCATCCCACGAACTTCCCGCGCCTCCGGCCGATCGGCCGGCCGCGCCGCTTCACCCGTCGCCGGCCAGCCGGCCCGCGACCGAAAGGCACTCCCCATGGGCGTCCCCGTCTTCGGCCCCCTCATGAAGAAGCTCTTCGGCACCCGCAACCAGCGCATGGTCAAGCGCTACCTGCGGGTCGTCGACGCGGTGAACGCGATCGAGCCGAAGGTCCGCACCCTCACCGACGCCGAGCTCCGCGGCAAGACCGACGAGTTCCGCCGCCGCATCGCCGCGGGCGAGCAGCCGGTCGACCTGATCCCCGAGATCTTCGCGGTCGCCCGCGAGGCGATGGACCGTTCGGTCGGCATCCGGAACGTGCTCAACCCCGAGTCGGGGTTCGACGCGTCGCTCCTGCCCGAACCGGTGCGGGCGATCCACCGCGAGCTCATGGCGAGGGCCGAGGCGACCCCGCCCGCCGAGCCGACCGGCGACTTCCGCGGCTGCCGCGAGGCGATCCCCGCGTGGCAGTTCATCGACATCCCGAACGAGCTGTACGAGGCGGTGCGGGCCGCGTTCCCGCAGAGCAAGCCGCCCTTCCGGGCCCGGCCGTTCGACGTGCAGATCATCGGCGGCGTGGTGCTCTCGGAGGGCCGAATCGCCGAGATGCGGACCGGCGAGGGCAAGACGATCGTCGGCCCGCTCGCCTGCTACCTCGCGTGCATGGAAGGCAAGAAGGTCCACGTCGTCACCGTGAACGACTACCTCGTGCAGCGGGACCGCGACTGGACGTTCCCCTTCTTCCGCGCCCTCGGCCTGACCGTCGGGTCGATCCACCCGATGCACATGCAGGGCCCGAGGGAGAAGCAGGACGCCTACTCGTGCGACGTGGTCTACGGGACCACCGCGGAGTTCGGCTTCGACTACCTGCGTGACAACATGAAGATGCGGGTCGAGGAACAGCTGCAGAAGGGTCGCCACGACTTCGCGATCGTCGACGAGGTCGACTCGATCCTGATCGACGAGGCCCGCACCCCGCTCATCATCAGCGGTCCCGCCCACGCG
>JBEIUL010000034.1:0-11580 GCA_040374395.1 Phycisphaeraceae bacterium | reverse complement strand
GATCGTGGAGATCGCGGTGAGCGGGGCGTTCGTGGGGACCGCGGCGAGCGTCGGCGGAACGACGACGACCAGTGGTGATTTCCGTCCGTCCGCCTGCACTTCGATGTTCGTTGCTGTGCGTACGACGCACCGTCGTCCGCTGACATCGTCGTCGTGTGCCATCGACGGCACACTAGAATCCGGGTCCGATGCCCTTTCTCGAGGTCAAGACGCCGACGGCCACCCGTCGTGTGGAGTTGGCGGGAACTCCGGTGTCGGTCGGGCGTCTTCCGGACAACGTGCTGCAGTTCGGGGATGACGCCCTGTCGCGGAACCACTGCGTCATTGAGCCGATGGGGAGCGGCTATCGGGTTCGGGATCTCGGAAGCCGCAACGGCACGAAGTTGAACGGGACTCGCATCACCGACGCTCGGCTTCGCCATGGTGACACGGTCAAGGTCGGATCGGTCCAGATCCGCTTCATCGATCCTGAGGTGGCCGCGGACGAGCCGAGGCGGGAGACGCCCGACGCGGCGGCCGTGGAGGAGCATCGGCGGCGACATCGCCCCGACCGGCCAACGATCGACGTCGACCTTGCCGAAGTGGTCGCGGCGAGCGTGCAGACCGACTACGAGAAGCGGCTCCGCGGGATCATCGACGCGGGTTTCGACAAGAGCTTCTCCGAGCGTGACATCGGCCTGGTGGACTGCCGGGGGGTGACGATCCACGCCGCGGGCTCGAGCGGCCTGGACGCCGGCAAGGAGGAGGACGCGGCGGAGTCGATCCGCCTGTTCCGGCTCCTGCTGCTCGCGGCCTTCCGGGCGAGGGCGACCGACCTCCACGTCGAACCCCGAATCGACCGGAGCGTGGTCCGCCTGCGCGTCGACGGGTTCATGGTGACCGCGGTCGAGCTCACTCAGACCATCGCCAGGCGGCTCCTCGGGATGATCAAGATCCTCTGCGAACTTGACATCACGCAGCGGAACACCGTCCAGGACGGCCACTTCAGCGTCAGCGTCTCAGGCCGTCGGGTCGACTACCGGGTCAGCCTCACCCCGAGCGTCCACGGGCAGAAGCTCGTGGTCCGCGTGCTCGACTCGGCGAATGCCCCGAGCCGGCTTCACGAGCTCGGCCTCGTGCCGTGGATGTACGAGAAGCTCCGGCTCATCGCCACGAAGGACGCGGGTCTTCTGCTGGCCTGCGGACCGACCGGCAGCGGCAAGACGACGACCCTGTACTCATGCCTCCGCGAGATCGACGTCGAGCAGCGGAACGCGGTGACCATCGAGGATCCGGTCGAGTACTACCTCGAGGGATGCACGCAGATCCCGGTCGACCACAAGCAGGGAAACGGGTTCGCGAACATCCTGAGGTCGGTGCTCCGGCAGGATCCGGACGTGATCTTCGTGGGCGAGATCCGCGACATCGAGACCGCGAACGTCGCGATGCAGGCGGCGATGACGGGGCACCTCGTCTACTCGACGGTCCACGCCAAGGACTCGATCGGGGCGATCTTCCGGCTCCTCGACCTCGGCGTCGAGAGCTACCTGGTCGGGAACGCGATCAACCTGATCATCGCCCAGAGGCTCGTCCGGATGCTGTGCGAGTCGTGCCGCAAGGCGGCGGTTCCCACCCCGACGCAGAACCTGAAGATGGGACGGACCGTCGAGGGAGTCCCGCGGATCTACCATCCGCAGGGATGTTCGCTCTGCCTCGGCACGGGGTTCGTCGGACGACGGGCCCTCTTCGAGCTGCTCGAGTTCAACGACTCGCTCCGTGACATCGTGCTCAAGCGGCCGACCATCGGGGACATCCGCGGTGTCCTGTCGCAGGGCCTGTTCGTCTCGCTGTCCCAGTACGGGTACCAGCTCGTCGCGCAGGGCGTCACCAGCTTCGAGGAGATCGAGCGTGTCGCGGCCACCGAGTGATCCCGGGCGTTCCGATCCCTTCGCCGTGCTGGGCGTCGAGGCGAGGTTTGCGATCGATCCGGCGGCGGTCCGGGCCGCTTTCCGAGATCGCGCCGCGACGATGCATCCCGATCGCGCCGCCGATCCCGCGGGCCGGGTGAGGCTCGCCCGCGCCTCCGCCGAGCTCGCCGAGGCGCAGCGGGTGCTGCTCGACCCCGTCCGCCGCGGCGAGGCGCTCCTCGCCTCGTTGGGCGGAGCCGCGACGGCGACGCCGCCGACCGGCGAGTTCCTGGTCGAGATGATGGAGCTCCGCGAGGGCATCGACGCGGCGGCGGGGGATCGACCGAGGCTGGATGCGATCCGTCTCGAGGTCGACGACCGGTTCGGGCTGGCGTGCGATCGGCTCGCCGCGACCCTGTCCGAGCTGGTCGAGCGGGGCGAGGCTGAGCGGTCGGGAGGGCGTCGCATCGCCGCCGAGATCCTCGGGGTCATGCGGTACCTCCAGCGGCTGCGAAGGGCCGTCGACGACGCCTCGGCCGACGGTGGGGGAACGGCGTGAGCCTCACGGCGACCCAATGGTCGCTGGTGACCCTCATGATCCCGCTCGTCGGGCTCAGCGCGACGTGCTCAAGCGCCGAGACGGTGCTGTTCGGCGCCTCCGCCGAGGACCGGATGGCCCTCCGGAAGTCCTCGCCGGGAACCTCCCGCCTCGTCGAGTCGCTCCTGCGCGACGAGCGGCAGCTGCTGATCACCATCCTGCTCGGGAACATGACGGTGAACAGCCTCTACTTCGCCGCGAGCGCGACCATCGTCTCGCTCGGCGGCCTGGGGACCGCAACTGCCGCCGCGTTCGCCGTGACCAGCCTGCTCGTGCTGATCCTTTTCGGCGAGATCATCCCGAAGCTCGTGGGCAACGCGCGGCGCCGGTCGCTGGGCGCGATCGTTGTCCCGCCGATCGCCCTGTTGCATGCGGCGATTGGCCCGGTCCGCAACGCGATCGACCGGGTGGTGGTGGCCCCGCTCAGCCGGCTCACCGCGCCTCGCAAGGCCCCGCCGCGGCTCGGGACGGCCGAGCTCGCGGCCCTGCTCGAGCAGTCGAACGCGGCCGGCGTGATCGACGCGGACGAGCAGCAGATCCTCCGCGGGGTCTTCTCGCTGCGGGAACTCAGGGTGCGGGAAGTGATGACCCACCGCACCGAGATGGTCACGCTTCCGAACGGGGCCGGTCGCGAGGAGGTCCTCCGGACCGCCGCCCGGGCGAGGCTCACCCGGATCCCCGTCTGCGGCCCCCGGGGCATCGACGACATCGTCGGCGTCCTCCAGGTCAAGCGATATCTCCTCGATGCCCGCGGCGAGGCGACGCCGGTCTCGGAGTGCATCCGTCCGGCGAGGTTCGTGCCCGAGATCGCGACGCTCGAGCAGCTGCTCGAGGACTTCCGCGAGTCGGGAACCGACCATGCGGTGGTGGTCGACGAGTACGGGGGCACGGCGGGCGTCGTGGCCATCGAGGACTGCGTCGAGGAGATCGTCGGGGACATCGTCGCTCCCGACGAGGAGCCGATGCCGCCGCCGCGGCAGGTCGAGCTCGGGGTCTGGCAGGTCCCCGGCGAGATGAGCCTCCGGCAATGGAACGCCGCGTTCGGCGAGGAGCTCGCGTCCGCGGCGAGCACGCTCGGGGGCCTCGTGCTCGATCGACTCGGCCGGCCCGCGAACCCCGGTGACCGGGTGCGTCTCGCGAACGTCGAGTTCGAGGTTCGCGAGATCCGCGGCGCCCGCATCCGGTCGCTGGTCGCGAGGATCCTCGACGAGGGGGGCGGTCCCCATGGGTGAGATCGCACCCGTTGCCTGGGCGTTCCTCGTCGCGATCGGCATGGTCCTGAGTTTCCTCTGCTCGGGCCTCGAGACCGGCATCTACACGCTCAACCCGATCGGGCTCGAGGTGCGGCTCGGCCGCGGCGATTCGGCGGCCAGGCAGCTTTCGCGAGAGATCGCCCGGCCCGCCCGCGTGATCGCCACGCTCCTCGTCGCGAACAACATCGCGAACTACCTCGTGTCGCTCGGCCTCGCGAACCTCCTCGCGATGTGGGCGCTCGGGGCCTTCTCGAGCCTGGCGGTCAACGCCGCGATCGGGATCGGCGTCGGTTTCCTGCTGTGCGAGACGTTGCCGAAGGATCTCTTCCGGACCTTCACCGACCGCTGGACCTACCTCGGCTGGCCTTTCCTTCGGTTCTGGCGGATCCTGCTCACCGTCACGGGAGTCCTTCCGCTCGTCACCGCGATCGGGGAGGCGGTCACCCGCCGCATCGGAGGCAGCGACGAGGCGGCGCTATCGGGGCCCCGGGCGAAGGTCTCGACGCTCATCAAGGAGGGCATCGATGCGGGCGTTTTGAGCGAGCGGCAGTGGAGCATCGCCGAACGGGCCCTCGCACTCCGCGGCATCACGGTGGCGGGCGAGATGACACCGTGGTCTCGGGTGACCGCGGTTCCGCTGGATTCGGACGGGCCGGTCCGAGAGTCGCTGCTGCGGAAGTCCGGGGCGAGCCGGGCCCCTGTCGTCGGTTCCGACGGGAGGGTCGTCGGGATCCTTACGACCCTCGACGCGATCCTCAACCCGCGGGTACCGACCGAACGCCTCATGACGCCCGTGATCACCTTTTCGCCCTCGGAGACCACTATGGGGGCGCTGCGGACCCTTCGTTCGGCCCGTGGACGGCTTGGCGTGGTCGTCGACGACTCCACCGGACGGCCCCAGGGGATCGTCGCGATCAAGGACCTCGTAGAGCCGATAACTGGACAACTCGCGGGCTCATGACCGTTCCACGGCAGCGTGCGCGTCGGTATGATCCCCGGTCCGCCGGTCGAAACGGCGGCGTTCGCGCTAGTAGCTCAGCTGGCTAGAGCACACCCCTGATAAGGGTGAGGTCGGAGGTTCGAGTCCTCTCTGGCGCATTCTCCCGGCTCTTGCCGCCTCACGATCTCTCGATCGCCTCGGGGCAATCGCTGTGCAAGGCCGCGGTTTCCTTCTGAATCCCGAGATCGTGGCCCGCGGGGCCAGGTTCGGTGTCGGTTCCGACCAAGAGACTCGGGCAAGGGAGTCAAGCCGCGGGGAAATCTCCCGGTAGTGTTCCCCCGCAACGACGATCTCGCCCCGCCGCGGTCGGGCAGGGGTTACCTTCGCGGATCCTGACGGCCGGGTCACTCTCGGCTTGGATTAACATTGGATATCCGCATGTTCTCGAGCGTTCGCGTCATCCTTTCCGCAGCGGTCCTCCTCGTCGTGCTGGTCTCGGCGGCGTGCGATGTCGTTTCGGATACGCCACGTCCGGCGATGCCGGTGCGGGTCACGATCGAGCCGCATATCCCCGGGACGCTCGAGCTCGGCGTGCACCTTCGCCTCGAGAACCTGGTCGACGAGTCGGTGACGGTGACCGTCGAGATCGACAGCGACAGCCTCCGGAACGAGCCGGGTGGCGATGACCTGAGCATCCACCCGATCTTTCGCGGGGACGGTCCGGTGCAGGTGACGCTCGCTCCCAAGGGCCAGATCGACTTCTGGTTCACGCGGGATCAGCTCGCGGCGGAGGACCCGATTCTGGTCACCCACTCGCTCTATGCGGCCCAGCTCGCCCGCGTGCCTGCGGACGCGAAGCGGGGGGTGGTCGAGGCGATCGCGATCGGCCCCGTGGAGTGATCCTCGGGTTGCCGCGCGGGGCTGGCCCGCCCGTATCATCATCGATTCGCTCCCCGCCCGTGCGACGTGTCCGTGGCGTGGGGTGGCCGTCGATCGTCCCTATCAACCCTCATTTCAACTCGAGAAAGCCATGCGTCGAGCCAAGCTGAGCGTCATCGGAGCCGGAAACGTCGGAGCAACCTGCGCCCACTGGGCGGCCGCGAAGGAACTCGCGGACGTCGTCCTGCTGGACATCCCCGAGAAGGAAGGCGTGGCGAAGGGCAAGGCTCTCGACCTGCTCTGCTGCGGCCCGATCGAGGAGTTCGACTCGCGGATCACCGGTACGAGCGACTACCGTGACACCGCCGGCAGCGACGTCGTGATCGTGACGGCGGGCATCCCCCGCAAGCCCGGCATGAGCCGCGACGACCTGATCGCGACCAACGTCAAGATCGTCCGCAGCGTGGCCGAGCAGGTCGCGAAGCACTCGCCCGAGGCGGTCATGATCGTCGTCAGCAACCCGCTCGATGCGATGGTCTACACCGCGTGGAAGGCGTCGGGCTTCCCGACCCACCGAATCCTCGGCCAGGCCGGCTGCCTCGACGTCGCCCGGTTCCGCGCGTTCATCGCCCTCGAGCTCGGCGTCTCGGTCGAGGACATCCAGGCGCTGCTCCTCGGCGGCCATGGCGATGACATGGTCCCGCTGCCGCGACTCACGAGCGTCCACGGCATCCCGCTGTCGGAGCTCATGCCGGCCGACAAGATCGCCGCGTGCGTCCAGCGGGCGAAGGTCGGCGGTGGCGAGATCGTCCAGCTCATGGGCACGAGCGCCTACTACGCGCCGGCGTCGGGCACGATCCAGATGGTCGAGGCCATCGTGAAGGACAAGAAGCGCATCATTCCCTGCGCGGCGTACTGCGAGGACGAGTTCGGCGTGGCGCCCGGCCAGAAGGGCAAGGGCTACTTCGTCGGCGTGCCGTGCGTCCTCGGCAAGGGCGGCATGGAGCGGGTCGTCGAGGTCTCGCTGCAGCCCGACGAGCGGAAGCTCATGGACGAGTCGATCAGCCACGTGAAGGACCTCGTGAACGCGGTCCGGACGCTCTGCCCGGACCTCGGCTGATCCCGTCGCGGACTCCCGAAAGCCCACGCCCTCCCGGTCACCCCGGGAGGGCGTTTCGCTTGGCCTATCCTGCAGGTCCCATGGCGACCCCCACCCCGATCCAGCTCACCCGGCACGAGAACCGCACGTTCGCCGCCCAGACCGTGCACCTCACCGGGCAGGCGTTCGTGAACTGCACCTTCGAGGGGTGCACGGTGGTGGTGACCAACGGCCCGTTCGTCACCCAGAACGTCCAGTTCCGCCGGTGCAACTGGCGGGTCGAGGTGGACATCCTCTGGGGAAGTCCCGAGTCGCGGTCGGCCCTGCGGCGGCTGCTCGATCTCATCGACGGGGCCCCGGACGCGACGGGACTGCCGCCTCGGGATCCGGCCTGAACGGCTTTCCGGCGATTGCACGGTTCGCGGGGTCCGGGCCGATGAAAGGCCAATGCGCGACGAGTCCCGAGCACCGCTTTTCCGGTTCGACCCCGGCTGGCCCTTCGTCATCGCCGGCCTGCTCATCCTGGCCGCCGGGATCCTGATCCCGGGGCACCGGGAACTGCTCGAGCTTCGCGGTGAACTCGTCCGGCAGGAGACCCGGGAGCAGGTCGCCTTCGAGCAGCTCCGGGCCTACGACGAGTTCCTCGCCGGCGTCCGCGAGACCGACCCCGAGGTGATCCGGCGGCTCGCGATGGCCCACCTGAACAAGATCCCCGCGGGCGAGGAGTCGCTCCTCCTGACGCCCGGCATGAACCAGACCGTCGGCGAATGGATCGAGTCGAGCATCCCCGACCGGACCGTCGTGGTCCCGCCGTATCCGGACACGGTTCTCGCCCGCTGGGCCCTCGGACCCGGGCGGCTCTGGATGCTCGGGGTCGCGGTGATGCTGCTCTTCGTCGGGTTCGTGCTCGGACCGTCGACGCCATCGATTCCCGCCCTCTCGGCCGTCGCCGCGTGGCGTCGGGCGCCGCGGGCCGGGGCGATCGCCGCCCTCGGCGCGGAACCCGAGGTCGCCTCGACGGTCCGCGACCTGGAGGTCGAAACCGCGACCGTTTCGGACGGGGAAGAGGCCGAGCCCGCGGCTTTGGATGTGATCGAGGAAGAGCCGATGGAGGCCGATGTCGAACCGGCCGCGGAGGTGGTTCCGGAGGCGATCGCGGAGCGGTATCCGGAGGAACTGGCCGAGGCCGACGATGTCGAGGAGCAGGAATCCCCGTCCGTCGATCCGGACGTGGACGCCGCCGAATCGGTCGATTCCCGAAGGTTCGATCTCGTCGAGGCGAAGTCGATGTCGTTCGACTCAACGGACACCGGTTCGGTGATCGAGGAACTGCGGGCGACCGAGCTCGAGTTGTGGAGTGCGAGCGAGACCCACGGTAACTGGTGTGCCGCCGAGTACCTCGATCAAATGCCGCCCGAGGAGAGCGTGGCGTCGTGCGACGACGTGACGCTCGCGTTCCTCGATGAGGCGGACGGCGTGATCGACGCCGACGGCGACCGCGGCGCGGACTGAGCTTCGTTCCCGGCGCTGGAAAAATGTCCGTGTTTCGCGGAAGGGACATGCGGGCGCGATAGGCTCGCCGCGTGACGATCGGAAGCACGAGCGGGGGACTGCCGGCGGCGTTGGCGATCGCGTCGACGCCGGGGATCGGTGCGATCCGGTTTCGCCGGCTCGTCGAGCGGTTCGGCGGCGCGGAACGGGCTCTCGAGGCTTCGCCGGAGGCGTGGGGGGAGGCGATCGAGGTGACCTCGGGCGAGGCGGCGGCGCTGAGGTCGGTGGCCGTCGGCGAGGCGTCGAGGGAGGATGCGCGGCGATCGATCGAGCGAATCGGGCACGAGGGGGTCTGGGCGGTGCCGCTCGGGGATCCGGGCTATCCGCCGCTCCTTGCGAGGATCGTCGATCCGCCACCGGTGCTGTTCGGCCGCGGACGATGCCCGCCTCCGGAGCGACCGGCGGTGGCCGTGGTCGGGTCGCGACGTGCCTCGGCCTACGGCATCCGTCAGGCGGCGACCTTTGCGGGCGTGCTGTGCTCGCGGGGCATCCCGATCGTCAGCGGCGGAGCCCGGGGGATCGATGCGGAGGCGCATCGGGCCGCGCTGCGGACGGTGGCTCTCGCCGGCGGGGACCGGAGCGGGGCGACGGTGGTCGTTCTCGGGTCGGGCCACGGGCGGCCGTATCCACCCGAGCACCGTGGCCTGTTCGAGGAGGTCATCGACGCCGGCGGCGCGGTGGTTTCCGAGCATCCGCCGTGGATCGAGGCACGGCCCGAGTTCTTCCCGCGGCGGAATCGGATCGTCGCGGGTCTCTCGGTCGGGGTTCTTCTCGTCGAGGCCGGGGCGCGGAGCGGCGCGGGAATCACCGCGCGACTTGCGGTCGAAGACCAGGACCGGATGGCGTGGGCGATCCCCGGCCGGATCGGTGATCTCGGCTCCGAGGGCACCAATCGGGCGATCCGGGAGGGCTGGGTGGCGTGCGTGACCGGGCCCGAGGACCTGCTGTCGGATCTCGGGTTTGCGGGCCACCTGCTCCGCGGGGCGGGCATCAGCGGCTCCGGCATGGACGCGGACGGTGCGGTCACCGCCGGGACCGATCCGTCCCTCGGCCGCGAGGAGGCGAGTTTGCTCGCGAGGATTCGCGAGCACGGCGAGATGCCGATCGACGCGGTGGATGCGGCGGGAGACGGCCGGGCGGTCGCGGCGCTGACCGTCCTTGAGCTGCTCGGACTCGTGCGGAAGCGGGAGGGGGTGGTCTTCCCGGCCTTTTGAGGGGCTCCGCGGAGAATGCCGTATGAGTCCGATGAGCGGGCCGTTCGTTCTCGGTCAATCGGCGTCCGTGGGTTCCCGGTCCCGCGACCGGGGGGCGATCCTGCCGCCCGCGATGACTCGGCGGCCGCTTCCGATTGTGCGGGTCCGATTCGATCCGAGCCGATCGAAACGCCCCGCCGCCGCCGAAGCATCGCGGTCGAACGGACCGATCCCCGAATCCCCGCGATTGTCGTGGGGGGAACCAACACGGGGCGGCGGGGAGAAGCGATGGCGAAAGTCGCGGTGATCTCGGACATCCACGGAAACCTTCCGGCGCTCGAGGCCGTCCTGGCCGAGATCCGCCGGGAGGAGGTCGACGAGATCCTCTGCCTCGGCGACGTCGTGGGGTACGGGGCCGATCCGGCCGCGTGCCTCGAGCGGGTCTGGGACGAGTGCACGGTGCTCGTCCGGGGCAATCACGAGGAGGCGGTCCTGACGCCGGCCGCGGCGAGGTCGTTCAATCCGGTGGCGAGGTTCGCGATCGAGTGGACCCGCAAGACCCTCGGCTGGGATCACCTCGCGATGATCAAGTCGATGACCAACGTCTTCGAGGGCGGCGATCGGCTGACGCTCGTCCACGATTCCCCGGTCCCGACCGCGGGAGGCGGCTATCTCCACGACGCCCGGACCGCGGCGATCGCGTTCCGAGGTTTCGACTCGCGGATCTGCATCGTGGGGCACACGCACGTGCCGGTCGCATTCGTCGCGCCTCGGATCGGGACGATCGAGCCGGCCGAGGTCGACACGGTCGACCTGTCGGACGCCGACGAGTGGGCTTGGCCCGCGGATGGGCGCGTGATCCTGAACCCCGGCTCGGTCGGCCAGCCGCGCGACGGCGACCCGCGGGCGAGCATCGGCATCCTCGACCTCGAGCGGGGGACGTTCGGGATCCGACGCGTCGAGTACGACGTCGTGCGGGCCCAGTCGGACCTGCGTCGCGCGGGGCTCCCGTCGCTCCTCGGCGATCGGCTCGCGGTCGGGGCGTGAGTGCGGTCGGGCGTTCCCGCGGATCCGCGGGCGGTCGCCCGGCGGCCGTCGCCGTTCAGTTCAGCCCGATCGCGTAGAACACCGCGGTGAACAGCAGGTCGGCCAGCACGACCACGATGACCGTGTCGACCACGGTGTCGGTGGTGGCCTTGCCGACGCCCGCGGCGCCGCCGCTCACCGAGAGGCCGTTGCGGCAGGCGATCAGGCCGAGCAGGGCCCCGAACACGCCCGCCTTCGCGAGGCCGGTGAGGAAGTCGACGTTCTTGATCTGGTCGAGCGTGTTCTTGATGTAGACCTCGCTCGCGATGCCGAGCCCGAAGACGCCGACGAGGCCGCCCGCGACGACCGCCGCGACGTCGGAGATGACCGCGAGCAGCAGCAGGCTCAGCGTCGTCGCGAGGACGCGGGGCACGACGAGGAATCGCACCGGATCGAGGGCCATCGAGTCGAGGGCCTCGATCTCCTCGCCGACCACCATCGTGCCGAGTTCCGCCGCGATCGAGGCGCCGGCGAAGCCGGTGAGCACGATCGCCGCGATGAGCGGGCCGAGCTCGCGGAGCACCGCGACCGCGACGAGGTTCGCGACCTTGTCGGTCTGCCCGAAGTCCGCGAGGCTGGGCGCGGTCTGCAGGGCGAGGATCATCCCGATCGAGCTCGAGACGAGCACGACGATCGGGATGCTTCGCACGCCGACGCGGACGGTCTGGGCCACGAGGGCGTCGCGGCCGAAACGGACCTTCCGCAGCACGATCGAGCGCACCATCCAGCGACCGACGTCGCAGCCGAGCCACGCGAGGCTGCCGACGAACGCGAACGTGTCGTGGGCACGGCGCCCGATAGCCTCGACGGTGTCGCCCGCCCGGGTCGCCAGCCCGCCGTCCGCCGGGGTCGCCTCGCTCATGCCTTCTCGGCCTCCGCGCGGGTCGCGACGATCTTGAACACGCTCACCAGTCGGGCGATCTCGAAGATGGAACGGACCTTCGGCTGCATCCCGCAGACCACCAGCGAGCAGCCGAGCGTGCGGCTCCGCTGCAGGGCCTCGACCAGCGTCGCCACGCCCGAGCTGTCCATGTAGTTCACCCCGCCGAGGTCGAGGACGAGCCGCTTCGGGCGGTCGGTAAACGGTCGCCTGGG
>JBEIUL010000231.1:0-4660 GCA_040374395.1 Phycisphaeraceae bacterium | reverse complement strand
CCGTCGATGGACACCACCGGGGCCGACGAGGATCCCGCCTTGGTCGTCGACTCGGTCACCGGCCTCTGGGTCGGGGCCGAATGGCTCGAGCGCGAGGTCTACGACATGTTCGGGATCCGCTTCCGCGGCCACCCCGACCTGCGGCGGATCCTGCTCTGGAAGGACTACCCCGGCTTCCCGCTGCGGAAGGACTATCCGCTCCGCGGTCGCGGCGAGCGCGAGGAATACCGTCGCCTCGAGCGCGACGCGACGACCTGAACGGCTCGGCCGACTCAGTGCCGGAAGTGGCGCACGCCCGTCACGAGGCAGCTCGCCCCGCGCTCGCGGCAGAGCGAGAAGGTGTCCTCGTCGCGCTTCGAGCCGCCCGGATGCACGATGCACCGCACGCCCGCATCAAGCAGCAGCGTCGGCCCGTCGGCGAAGGGGAAGAACGCGTCGCTCGCCGCGACCGGCGGTGAGCCCGGGCCGCGCAGCCGTTCGCCCGCCTTCTCGATCGCGATCCGGCACGCGGCGACGCGGTCCATCTGGCCGGCGCCCGCCCCGAGCAGCTGGCGATCGCGGCCGATGCAGACCGCGTTGCTCTTGAGGTGCTTCACGACCGTGAACAGGAACGCGGCATCGGCGAGCGATGCGGCCGGGACTTCGGGCCCGGCCTCGAGGCGGAAATCCTCCGAGCGGGTCGGGTGCGTGTCGCGCTCCTGCACGAGGTAGCCGCCGGGAATTCCGCGGATCGAGAGGGGCCGGTCGGCGTTCGGACGGAAGGGCCCGGTCGCAAGCAGCCGCACGTTCTTCCACCGTTCGGCGAGCAGCCGCTCGGCCTCGGGCTCGAACCGCTCGGCGACGACGACCTCGAGGAACGCGCCGCCCGCCACCATCGCCTCGGCCGCGGCCGCGTCGATCGGCCCGGCGATCGCGACGATGCCGCCGTAGGCCGCGAGGGGGTCGCCCGCGTAGGCCCGCGTGAACGCCTCGCGGGCGGTCGCGGCCACCGCGGCGCCGCAGGGGTTCGTGTGCTTGACGACCGTCGCCGCGAACTCGCCGGGGAAGCGGTCGCGGAGGTCCTGCACGAGCTCGAGGGCCGCCGCCGCATCGAGCAGGTTGTTGTACGAGAGCGGCTTGCCCGACCGCAGCTCGGCGTTCACGACGCTCGCCTCGGTCGAGTCGGGATCGCGGTAGACCGCCGCCCGCTGGTGCGGGTTCTCGCCGTAGCGGAGCTCCTCGCGCTGCAGGGCCCGCACGTGCAGCACCTGCGGGAACTGCGGTCCGGCCGAGTGGCCGCCGACGAGCCGGTCCATCCACGTCGAGATCGCCGCGTCGTACTCGGCCGTTCGCGTGAACGCCGCGGCGGCGAGCTCGCGCCGCAGCCCGAGGCCGAGGCAGCCGTCGTTGGCGTTCAGCTCGCCCACCACGCGGTCGTACTGCGACGCCGCGGTCACCACCGCGACCGAGGCGAAGTTCTTCGCCGCGCTCCGCAGCATCGACGGGCCGCCGATGTCGATCTGCTCGATCGCCTCGTCGGGCTTCACGCCTTCCCGTCGCACCGTCCGCTCGAACGGATAGAGGTTGACGCAGACGAGGTCGATCGGGGCGATCCCGTGTTCCCGGGCCTGCGCCGCGTGCGCCGGGTCCTCGCGGCGGAAGAGCAGGCCGCCGTGGACCGCCGGATGGAGCGTCTTCACCCGCCCGTCGAGCATCTCGGGGAAGCCGGTGAGCTGCTCGATCGGGACGACCTTCAACCCCGCGGCCGCGAGGGCCGACGCCGTGCCGCCGGTCGAGACGAGCTCGACGCCGAAGCCCGCGAGGGCGCGGGCGAACGGGACGAGGTCGGTCTTGTCGGAAACCGAGAGGAGGGCCCGGCGGATGCGGACCGGGGCTTCGGGAGTCATGGCTTCGCGGCGGCGACCGGGGTCCGCGGGTCAAGCCGCACGATGCGGCCGTCGGAGGCGAAGGCGAAGATCGTTCCCTCGAGCGGGCCGGTCGTCACGTCGAAGATGCCGCTCGCCTGCGGAAGCGAGACCGTCCGGACCGTTCCGCGCGCCGGGTCGACCAGGGACAGTCGGTGCTCGGCCGCGTTCCAGAACGCGACCCCGCCGTCGATCGTGCCGACGTGCCCGCCCGAGACCGCGGGGGCCGTCCAGCGGATCTCGCCGTCGGGCTTGCCCTCGGGCCGGGCCGCGAAGCAGACCACGCCGACGTCCGGAACCCGCTGCAGCACCGCATCGCCCTCGGCGATCGGGGCATCGACGAGGGGCGACGAGAAGAAGTGACGCCAGACCGGCTTCCCCGACCGGATGTCGAACGCCCAGAGGTACTGGTCGAGTCCGGCGACGAACGCGGTTCCCTCGGTGACGGCCGGGGCTGCCCGGACGCCCGCGTACAGCTTGGTGTCCCAGTAACGGTTGATGCCCTTCGAGTTCAGGCACGCGACGTCGCCGCCGGCGCTCGCGACGATGAAGCGGTCGCCGACGGGCAGCGGGGCCCCCGCGATGCGTCCGTCGAGCGAGTTCGCCCGGAACTCGTGACCCACGATGCAGTGGTGGGCGACGATGTGGCCCGCGGCCGTGCCGTAGATGAAGACCGGTCCGACCACGAGCGGCCGGGTGGCGGGCAACTTCGCGAGGGGCTGGCGGGTTAGCACCGAGCCGCTCGAGGCCTCGAGGACGAAGAGCTCGGTCGAGAAGACCGCATAGATCTTCCCTTGGGCCGCCGGAACGTCGACGCCGAAGACGCCGAGGAAAAGGTCGATCGGGTTGCCGACCGCCGCGGTCCAGACCACCGAGCCGTCCTCGGGACGGATGCGGCAGATCTGGTTCGAGGTGTCGACGGCGAGGATCGCGTCGCCCACGGTCTCGACCGCCTGGAGGGTCGCCTTGCCCGCGATCGGCATCCGCGATTGCCACGCGACCCGCAAGCCGAGTCCCTTCGCCAGGGTCGGGCCGGCCACGTAGGCAGCGTCGGTCGCGGCCCGCATGCCCTCGACGTCACCGGGGGCGGCGGGCGGCGGGGTGGCCCCGGCGAGCGGGGCGACGGCGAACGAGGCGATCGCCGGGATCGAGGCGAGCCGGCGGAGCAGCGGGAGGGTGCGGTGGTGCATTGGGGGGTGGGGCCGCGGATGCGGAAGGGGAGAGTATCCGCCTCGGGTTGGAGGCCCGTCAAGCGTCGGCCTCGACTACCTTCCCGCCATGTTCACGGGCTTGGTCCAGGCGATCGGCACGGTCCGTTCGGTCGTCGGTTCGGAGGCCGGTCTCGCGGCCGCCGGGCCCCAGACGGTCCGGCTCGAGATCGACACCGGCGGTTGGGGGCACCGCCCGGCCCTCGGCGACTCGATCGCGGTCTCGGGCTGCTGCCTCACCGCCGCGAGGCTCGCCGACGGGGGCCGCACGCTCGGTTTCGACTGCATCCCCGAGTCGATGCGGAAGACCGCCCTCGGCCGACTCGCGGCGGGCTCGACCGTGAACCTCGAGCACGCGGCCCTTCCGACGACCCTCCTCGGCGGCCACCTCGTTCAGGGACACGTCGACGCGACCGGCGAGGTGGTGTCGGTGGGTCGCGACGGCGAATGGCGGGTTCGGGTCGCGGTTCCCGAGTCGTTCGCGCCGTGGCTCGTCCCGCAGGGCTCGATCGCGGTCGACGGCGTCTCGCTCACGCTCGCGTCGATCTCGCCCCCCGGATCGTCGACGTGCTGGTTCGAGGTCTGCCTGATCCCGGTGACGCTCGAGAAGACGACGCTCGGCCGGCTCGCGGCCGGCGACGTCGTGAACGTCGAGGCCGACTGCCTCGCGAAGATGGTCGCGCGGCAGCTCGCGGTGCTCGGCCGTCGCTGAAGACCGGACTCACGCGGCCCGACGCAGCGCCCCGGCCGCCGCCGCGTGCACGCAGACGAGCGTGAGGTCGTCGCCCACGCGTCCGGTTCCCGCGGCCATGTCGAGCAGTTCCTCGACCATCCCGATCGACTCGGCCGCGTCGCCGCTGGCCGCCACGCGGCGCAGTTCCTCGACGTAGCGGCGGGGCCGCGGCGAGCCCGCCCGCACCGGCGGATCGGGGAACGCCTGCTCGAAGCCGTCGGAATGGAAGAGCAGCTGCTCGCCCGGAGCGAGCGTCAGTTCGGCCTCGGCGTACCGCTCGTCGGGGAAGACCCCGAGCAGCCCGCCGTCCGGCTCGATGCGGCGGCACTCGCCGTCGCGGGGGAGGTGTACCTAAATTGCGATTTCTCCCAACTTAGCTGCCCAGATTCTTCAGGACTTAAAGCATTAATCCTCCCCCCAAGCTACAGACAGGGCATTTCGACCCCAAACTGATACCTCACCGCGGAACCATCATAGACCTCAATCACACTTTAACTACTTACAGAAAAGCGCTCGATTTTCCTGCTCATTGGTCAAATCTACGATGTACAAGCGGGGGTGAGGCTACTACGGTGTTTAGAGGGTCAGCTAGTGTATAGTGATAAAGCAGATCGAGAGAAACGTAGAGAGGCAGATAGGCCTCGACGAGCCAAAGATACCTTGCGAGATCTCGAGGTGCGCCCAACTAAGGAGACAGGGCAAAATTTTCTAATTCGACCTGACATAGTCGATCAGATAGTTGGTCTTCTCGATGTGCCACTGGGAGCCAAGGTCGTTGAGATTGGGCCGGGAACAAGAGCGTTAACTTAGCTGTT
>JBEIUL010000108.1:0-7258 GCA_040374395.1 Phycisphaeraceae bacterium | reverse complement strand
CGAGATCCCGCACTACTGCTACCACCCGGGCCTCTCGGTGGTCGCCAGCTGCCGGATCTGCCTCGCCGAGGTCTGGGTCCCGAACGCGAAGACCGGGAAGCTCGAGGTCATCCCGAAGCTCGTCCCGACCTGCCAGCAGCCCGCCTCCGACGGCATGGTCGTCTACTCCGACAGCCCGAAGGCGACCGCCAACCAGAAGGCGGTCATGGAGTACCTGCTCATCAACCACCCGGTCGACTGCCCGGTGTGCGACAAGGCGGGCGAGTGCCACCTGCAGGACTACTCCTACCAGTACGGCCGCGGCGAGAGCCGCTTCGAGGAGGAGAAGGTCAAGCAGCCCAAGAAGGACGTCGGCCCCGGCATCCTGCTCTATTCCGACCGCTGCATCATGTGCACCCGGTGCGTGCGCTTCACCCGCGAGGTGACCGGCACCGGCGAGCTCATGGTCGACGGCCGCGGCAACCGCGAGTCGATCGACGTCTTCCCCGGCGCCGCCCTCGACAACGAGCTCTCCGGCTGCGTGACCGACATCTGCCCGGTCGGGGCCCTCCTCGACAAGGACTTCCTCTTCCAGCAGCGGGTCTGGTACCTGAAGAAGTCGCCGGCGATCGACGGCATCACCGCGAGCGGCGACAACCTCTGGGTCGAGCAGAACGAGAACCGCGTGTATCGCGTGCGGCCTCGCGAGAACCTCGAGGTCAACAAGTGGTGGACGACCGACGAGATCCGCCACGGGTGGAAGTTCGTCCACGCCGAGGAGAGGCTTTCGCTGCCGGCCCTCCGCGGGGCCGACCCGTTCACCCGCGAGGACGCCGCCGACGCGTGGGACACCGCGATCCTCGCGGTCGACCGCCAGATGAAGTCGCTCGGCCCGGTCGCGAACAAGCGGCTGGCCCTTCTCGTGAGCCCGATGCTCACCTGCGAGGACGCCTACTGGCTCGCCCGGTACGCCCTCGAGGTCGATCCGCAGGCCGTGCTTGGCGTCGGTCCGGTGCCGATGCACGGCGCCGAGAAGGCCTTCCCGGGCGGCTACTCGACCTGCGCCGAGAAGGCCCCGAACGCCCGCGGCGTGCGTCGCACGCTCGAGGCGGTCGCCAAGGCCAACCGCGCCCGCGGCAACGGCACCGTCCACGCCTTCGACGCCTTCCTCGCCGAGATCGCCAAGCCCACCTGCGGGGCCGCGATCGTGACCGGCAACTACCCGAGCGAGTGGTTCACGCCGGCCCTCGTGTCGGCCCTCGCCGGCAAGCACGTGACGCTGCTCGACACCCTGCCGAACCGCTTCGCGAACGCCGCCGACGTGCTGCTGCCGGCCGCGACGTGGCTCGAGAAGGCGGGAACCTTCGAGAATCGCCACGGCCGCATGCAAACCTTCCCGGCGGCGATCCTGTCGCTCGAGTTCGCCCGGAGCGAGGCCCAGATCGCCCTGGATCTGCTGGCCGAGTGGAAGGGGACCGGCGCGACCCGATTCGACGCCGCCGCGACCCGGGCCGAGATGGCCCGCGTGCCCGGCCTCGAGGGTCTCGCCACCGCCCACGACCCGGTCGAGTCGGCCGAGACCGTCGAGAGCGACATGCCGCTCGTCGAGCTGTGACCGCGGCCTGATCCCCGAAACCCGCCCGCCCCGGCGGCGAAAGCCCGCCGCGTGACGAGCGTTCCCGACCAACCCGCCGCAATCCCGCCGCCGGCCGAGACTCGGCTGGCGGTCGTGCGCGAGGTCTGGTCGATCGCCTGGCCCACCGTGCTCACGATGGCCTCGTACACGGTCATGCAGTTCGTCGACAGCCTGATGGTGTCGCGGATCGGGGCCCTCGAGGTCGCGGCCCAGGGCAACGGCGGCGTCTGGAGCTTCGCGGTCCTGGCGTTCCTGTTCGGGATCCTCACGATGGTGAACACCTTCGTGGCCCAGAACGTCGGGGCCGGACGGCCGCACCAGGCGGCCCGCTTCGGCTGGGCGGGCCTCTGGTTCTCGCTTCTCGCGTGGCTCTTCCTCCTGCTGCCGTACGCGGCGATGCTGCCCTTCGTCTTCGGCCTGATGGGCCACGAGGAACGCCTGGTCGCCCTCGAGACCGACTACGCCCGCATCCTGCTCGTCGGCGGCATCGTGACGCTGGCCGGCAAGGGCATCAGCAGCTTCTTCTTCGGGATCCACCGGCCGGGCGTGGTCGCGATGTCGGCGATCCTCGGGAACGTCACGAACGTCGCCCTCAACTTCGTGCTCATCTACGGCGAGGAGGGCCTGCCCGAGCTCGGCCTGCCGGGCATCCCCGGCACCCCGGCCCTCGGCGTCGCGGGGGCGGCGATCGCCACGGTCGTCGGCACCGCGGTCGAGCTCGTCATCCCGTTCTCGCTCTTCCTCTCGAACCGCTACCACCGCGAGTTCGCGACCCGCAGCACCTGGCGGCCGAGCCTCGCGTCGCTGCGCGAGCTGGTCCGCGTCGGCTGGCCGAACGGGCTGCAGTTCGGGAACGAGCTCATCTGCTGGGCGATCTTCATGAGCGTGCTGGTCGGCACCTTCGGCAGCGTGCACATGGTCGCGGGCTGGTCGGTGCTGCGGTACATGCACCTCTCGTTCATGCCGACGGTCGGGTTCGCGACCGCGACCACCGCCTTGGTCGGACGCTGCATCGGCGAGGGGCGGCCCGACGCCGCCGCGCGGCGGGCCCACGTCGCGGTGGCGATGGCGATGGTCTACATGACCGTCTGCGCCGCCCTGATGTTCGCGTTCCGCGGACCGCTCGTCGCCCTCTTCACCGACGGGCAGACCGACCCCGAGCTGGCCGCCGAGGTCGTCGCGATCGGGTCGACGCTCATGATCTGCGCCGCGGTCTTCCAGACCTTCGACGCCCTCGGGATCGTCTACGCCGGAGCCCTTCGCGGGGCGGGCGACACGCTGGTGCCCGGGGCGGTGACGGTCGGGCTCTCGTGGGCGGTCATCGTCGGCTTCGGCTGGTGGCTGACCGTGAACGCCCCCGGCCTCGCGAGCCTGGGGCCCTGGATCGCCTCCGCGGCCTACATCATCGTGCTCGGCGTCTTCCTCGCGTTCCGGTTCGAGGGCGGCCGCTGGCGGTCGATTCGCCTCGTCTCGGGCCCCGGAGGGCCCCCGGCCGGGCATTGAGGGGCAGGATCCCCTCGCATTGAACCTCCCGGGGTGTGACCCTACACTGCCCGGTTTCCCGTCGGGGGACGGCGGCCGGTTCCGGCCGCCCGCGGCGGGACCCGGAGCAATTCATGACCACGCAGAGCGGACTCGACACGGTGATCGGTGGCAGCGGCGGCCGGACCGCCAACCCGGAGGCCTCTGAGGAGTGCTTCGCCCGGGCTCGGGAGCTCGAGATGACCGGCGACCGCGTCGGCGCCTGCGAGATGTACCGGCAGTCCCGCGAGCACGCCCCGCACCGCGAGGCGACGTTCCGCCTCGCGTACCTGCTCGACCTCCTCGGCGAGGAGGACGAGGCCATGGGCCTCTTCGACGACATCATCCGCCAGCCGAAGCCGCCGCTGAACGCCCTCGTGAACCTCGCGATCCTCCACGAGGACCGCGGCGAGTACGTGCGGGCCGAGCGGCTGCTGCGGCAGGTCCTCGAGACCGACCCGAACCACCGCCACGCCCGCTCGTTCCAGAAGGACGTGCTCGCGTCGAAGGAGATGTACGTCGACCTCGACACCGAGCGAGAGAAGGCCGGCAACGCCGCGGTGCTCGACACCCCGGTGACCGACTTCGAGCTCTCGGTGCGGGCCCGCAACTGCCTCAAGAAGATGAACATCCGCACCCTCGGCGACCTGCTGCGGATCTCCGAGGCCGAGCTCCTCTCGTACAAGAACTTCGGCGAGCAGTCGCTCGTCGAGATCAAGAACATGCTGCAGAGCAAGGGCCTGCGGCTCGGCCAGAGCCTCGAGGGCGGCAAGGTCCGCAAGGACATCCTCGACCAGCTCAAGAGCACCGTGCCCGAGAACATCCTGAGCAAGCCGATCTCGACCCTCGAGCTCTCGGTGCGGGCCCGCAAGGCCCTCCAGCTGCTCGGCGTCGCCACCCTCGGCGAGCTCGCCTCGCGCACCGAGGCCGAGCTCATGGGCGTGAAGAACTTCGGCCAGACCTCGCTCGTCGAGATCAAGGAGAAGCTGGCCCAGAGTGGCCTGCGGCTCCGTACCCTCGATTGAGACGAACCGACCGCGAATCACCCGCCCGTCCCGGCCGTCCGGGGCGGGCGGTCGCTTTCGGGGGTGCTACGCTTCCGTCGCCATGGACGGCCACCCCCGGGATTCCCGAAGCGCCCGAAGCGAAGCACCGTCGTCGCCGCCGGCCGATCGTCGCGCGTTCCTCGCGGCCGCGTCGGCCGGGCTCGCGGCATTCCTCGCCGCGTGCGACAACGGAAAGCCCGCGACGCGTAGCCGCACCCTTCCGGCCGGCCCGCCGCCCGACGACGTGGGCGCCGCCGCGACGAAGCCCGCCGTCGTCGACGAACCCGTGAAGCCACCGCCGCCCGCGCCGAAGCCGCTCGAGCGGCCGCTTCCGCCGACGGCCGAACCGTCGATCCGTGTGCGGCTCGCCGAGGTCGCGGCGCCGGGATCGGTCCGCGTCGGCACCGAGCGGGGGAAGATCCGCGTCGAGGCCGCCGACGGCAGCGTGGTCTCGCTTGCCGGACCGCTCGTGGTGACGCAGGGCACCGACGGCAACTGGACGGTCGGCCCGCGGAAACTCGTCGCGGGTCCGCTCGAGCTGGCGCCGGCCGCGGGAGCGCATCTGGACCTGAACGGCCAGGCGTTCCCCGGCTCGCTCCGCCTCGTGCCGGTCACGACCGAGGGCATGGCCTTCGACGCGATCGTCGAGGTCCCGCTCGAGAGCTACCTGCCGGGCGTCCTCGCGAAGGAACTCTTCAACTCGTGGAAGCCCGAGACGCACCGGGCCCAGGCCGTCGCGGCCCGGTCGTTCGCGATCTGCGAGATGCATGCGAACGCGAGGCGGCACTTCGACGTGGTCGCCGGCGAGGCGAGCCAGGCGTGGATCGGGAAAACCGCGCACGCGACGAGCGTCGACGCGGTCCGCGCGACCCACGGCACGGTCCTCGCGTGGGACGGCCGCGTGGTGCCGGCGTACTACTCGAGCTGCTGCGGCGGACGGCCGGCGAGCGCGAAGGACGCGATCCGCGACATGGCCTTCAACGCGATCCCGCCGCTCGAGGCGACCGCCGCGGGCCGCGACGACTGCTGCGAGGCCTCGCCCAACTTCCGCTGGACGATGGCGCTGCCGCGCTCGGCGACCGACGCCCGGCTCGCCGGCTACGCCGCCGCCGAGTGGCCGCCGATCGCCGGGCTCGGGCCGCTTGCCCGCGTCGAGGTCGTCGACCGGAACGCGGCGGGACGGCCGCGGATCTACGCCCTCGTCGATCGCGCGGGCCTGCGGCGCGAGATCCCCGCCGAGCGCCTCCGCTGGGCGTTCAACTTCGCCGACGCGAAGGCAGGTCCGCCGAAGGGCCGCGTGAAGAGCGGCGATCTCGGCGTCTCTTTCTCGGCGACCGAGCTCTCGCTCGAGGGCCGTGGCTTCGGGCATGGCGCGGGCATGTGCCAGTACGGGGCCGAGGGCATGGCGAGGAAGGGTGCGAACTGGCGGCGGATCCTGGCCCGGTACTACCCGGGCGCCGACCTCGCCGTCGCGTACGGACCGAAGTGAAGCCTTCCCGGGACAGGCGCTTGCGGCGCTGTGCGCAACCCTGACGGAACGCTCATTCGCCCGGCCCCGATCCGATGGCATCCTTCAGGACCGGCCCCGGCGGGTCGGTCGCGATCCCTCGCGAACCCGTTCCCTTCACGTTTTTCACATCGGAGCAGAGAGATGCTGAAGCCAATCGCCGGGGCCCTTGCCCTTGCCGTCGCCGCATTCGTGCAGGCGGACATCGTCACCCAGTGGAACTTCAACGGTCCGTCGACCGCGACCGTCCCGGGCGGCACCGCCAGCCCGACCGCGGCGGTCGGCGCCGGAACCGCCTCGCTCGTCGGGGGCATCACCGCGACCTTCGCGAGCGGCACCTCGAACGGCGGGTCGTCGGATCCGGTGACCACCGCCCCCACGAACTACGCCTGGAACACCACGAGCTACGGGCTGCAGGGCTCGGGCAGCGGCGAGCGGGGCGTCCAGTTCAACGTCAGCACCGCGGGCTTCCTCGACGTCAGCGTGTCGTGGGACCAGCGGCACTCGAACACCTCGAGCCGCTACGTGCAGTTCCAGTACTCGCTCGACGGGACGAGCTTCTCGTCGGCCGGCCTCGCCGACGACGGGATCTTTGTCGCGGGCCTCGGCGGGGACACCTGGTACAACGGCCGTGCGGTGAGCCTCGCCGGCATCGCCGGGGTCGCCGACAACGCCTCGTTCGCCTTCCGCATCGTGGCGGTCTTCGCCCCGGGCACCTCCGGCTACGTCGCGTCGACCGAGACCTCAACGTGGGCGGGCACCGGAACCCTTCGCCTCGACATGGTCACCGTGATGGGCACCGTCCCGGCCCCGGGCGCCGTGGCCGTCCTCGCCATGGCCGGACTCGTCGGCTCGCGCCGTCGCCGGTGAGCCTCCAACATCCCTGAGCCCGACACCGTCGGTCCGGTCCCGTCTCACGCGCGGGATCGGACCGGCGGTTCGGTCCGCGGTCGCTTCGATTGCCCGTATGCTTCCGCCATGCCCCTTTCGGCATCGAGTTCCCGCGTCACCGTCGGTCCGGCCCCGGGCGGGCGCGGGCTCTTCACCGCGACGCCGGTCGCCGCGGGCGCCCTCTTGTTCGAGCTCGACGGCGTGTTGCGCGGCGGGCCCGACCGGTACAGCATCCAGGTCGATGTCGCATCGCACCTGCATCCGCGTCCCGAGCAGTTCGCGCGGGGCGAGGCCGCCGACGTGCCCTGGTGGTTCCTGAACCACTCGTGCCGGCCGACGGTGTGGATCGACGGGCTGCGGGTCATCGCGGTCCGTGACCTCGCGGCGGGCGAGCAGCTCAGCTTCGATTACGACTCGACCGAGTGGTCGCTCGACGCGCCGTTCCGATGCGGCTGCGGCGAATGCGACGGGCGGACGGTCCGCGGCTATGCGCACCTCGACGCGGACGGCCGGGCGGTCCGCGCCGGTCGTGTCGCGGCGCATCTGCGTCGCCTCGCCGGGCATGGAAACGCTTGACCGCATCTTCGCCGCGGCCGTCCGCGACCATCGCGACCGGGTCGCGATCGAGGTCCCGGGCGGCGCCGGGCGGAAGCCTCGGCGGGTCACCTACGGGGAACT
>JBEIUL010000043.1:0-10713 GCA_040374395.1 Phycisphaeraceae bacterium | reverse complement strand
CTCCATGTCGACGCAGGACGACGCGAGGGCCGCCCTCCGGGCGTCGGCACGGTAGTGACCGGCCCGGGCGCGATCCTCGGCGGTGAAGCCGAGCGACTCGAAGTAGCCGGCGGCGAGCAGGACGGCCGGGTAGTCGGCGGGATCGGGCGGCAATTCCGGCACCGCGACCTCGGGGAGTTCGGCACGGACCAGGGCCCGCTCCGCGGGACTGTCGTCGAGCAGGACGAGCGAGTCGGTGCCGATCGAGAGCGCGGCGGCGATGGCGCGGAGGTTCGTGGCCTTGTCGTGCCAGTTGGCCTGGAAAACCGCGATGTCCTCGAGCCGCAGCAGCATGTCCGGATGGTCGCGGAAGGCCGCGCGGGCCACCGCGTCGTCGTTTTTCGAGCAGACGGCGAGCAGGACGCCCCGCGACTGGAGCCAGCCGGCGACCCGCTGCACCGCCAGGAATGCCTCGCCCGTCGCGTCGCCCGGTCCGAGGACGAGCCCCTGCATGCCGTCGTCCCCGACGACCCCGCCCCACAGCGTGTTGTCGAGGTCGAGCACGAGGCACTTCCGGGCCATGCCCGTCGACGCGGCGACGAGTCGCAGCAGGTGGTCGGCGTACAGCGGAACGCATTCCTGGGAAAAAGGCAGCTTCGCCACGTGCCATTGCCGCTCGTCGAACCAGTTCTCCGAACCCACGGCGCGAACGAGGCCGTCCACGTCGAACAGCACGCCGGGCAGTTCCTCGAGGAGTCCGTCGAGCCCCGCATTGACCCGCTCGATGCGACGCCGCTGCGTGCCGGGGACGCGCGGGTCGAGGTTCCCGAAGATCCGGCCCGGAGGATGCGCGACGTTCTGCACGAAGAGGGTCGCGGAGGTCTGGCGCCGCAGCCCGCGGCATACGTCCGCGAGGTGACCGAGGGCTTCAGAGACGGCCGAATCCTCGTCGGCGGCCAGGCCGCCGTCGAGGCCGGGAATGCCGCGGTGGTCGACGGCGACGAGAATGCCGTCCGGGGATGCCGACCGGAGCGGCGAGTCCCCCGCGGTCGCCGCGTGCATCACCTGGTCGAAGTCCCCTTCGATCACCGCGAGGTCGATTCCGTAGCGCAGCGCCGTGGCACGGAGGGCCGGGACGAGGAGCGACGTGGTGCCGTTGGACAGCACCGCCAGCGTGTATCGACGAAGGCTGGCGATGCCGCCGCCGTCGCCGTGGGACCGCGCGGCGGCCGCCGCCCGGTCGAGCGACATCGTCTCGGCGTCACCGAGCGCGTGGCTGGCCAGGAACCGGAGCTGCCTTCCGGTCGCGTGGGTGTCGGGGCCGATGGCCCTGCATCGGGCGCGGAAGTCGTGGGCCGGCCTCGGTAGCCATGGAAGGCCGTGCAGGGCCGTGGGTCTCATGTCGAAAACAGCCTCGGACGCCGGTGGATCATCGTCCCTCGAGAAGTATCCTACGGTCCATGTCCCACGAACAGGTGCTCAGGCGGGTCACGACGATTCTCCGGGAGGTCTTCGACGACGAGGACCTCGTTCCCACCTCCACCATGTCGGCGAAGGACGTCGCGGAGTGGGACAGCCTCAGCCACATCCGCCTCATGGTGGCGATCGAGAAGGCTTTTCGCGTGCACTTTACCACCGCCGAAGTCTCGGGCATTCCGGACGTCGGACATCTCGTGGACGTGATCGTGGCCAAGCTGGCGGCGGACGGTCGGCAGTTCGAGGGATGACCTGGCTTCGGTCCATCGTCGGCCCCGGGCCGTGATTCCGACGGCCGTGTCCGGGTGCGATCGTGAGGTGACGGAACCCACGCAGGGCGCGCTCGACGCACCCCGGCGAGCGCCGGTTCTGCCGGTTCCCGGCGAGCAGCGCGACGAGAGGGTCGCGGGCGGAGTTCGCCGGGGCACGCCCCGATCCGGGCCGTCCCGAAGGGTGCCCCGGAGGCGCGGCTCGGGGTCCACGGTCATGTTCGGCACGGTCGCCCGCTCACGTCGTCGCGTCGAGCCCGCGGGCCATGCCGCCGACCACCTCGGCCATTCCCGAACGGGCCCGCCACCCGAGCCGCTCGGCGGCCTTCCGGGGATCGGCCCGGCTCACCGGAAGGTCGGCGGGCCGGAAGAGCGAACGGTCCTGCTCGACGTGCCGTCGCCAGTCGAGCCCGTGCAGGGCGAACGCCTCGCGGACGAACTCCTCGAGCGGGTGCGAGCGTCCCGTGGCGACGACGAAATCGTCGGGCGTCTGCTGCTGCATCATGAGCCACATCGCCTCGACGTACTCGGGCGCCCAGCCCCAATCGCGCACGACGTCGAGCCGGCCGAGGCGGAGCGTCTCGCCCGAGCCCTGCGCGATGCGACCGGCCGCCTGGATCACCTTCTGCGTCACGTAGCGGTCGGGCCGCAGCGGCGAGTCGTGGTTGAAGAGGATGCCGTTGCAGGCGAAGAGGCCGTACGCCTCGCGGTAGTTCGCGACCAGCCAGTGGGCGGACGCCTTCGCCACCGCGTACGGGCTTCGCGGCCGGAACGGCGAGTCCTCGTTGGCCGGCTCGCCCGAGGTGTCGCCGAAGCACTCGCTCGAGCCCGCGTGGTAGAGCCGGATCGGCGCGTCGGCCAGCCGGCAGGCCTCGAGCAGGTTGAGCGTGCCGAGGGCGAAACTCGTGATCGTCTCGGCGGGCTGGTCAAACGAGAGCCCCACCGACGACTGGCCCGAGAGGTAGTAGACCTCGGCCGGATCGCTCCGCTTCATCGCGGTGAGCACGCTGAGGAAATCCTCGGGCACCATCGTCACCAGCCGCACTCGCTCGAGGATCCCGAGCCGCTCGAGGTTCGTGAAGCGGCGCCCGGGCGCGTCGCGCGACGTGCCCCAGACCTCGTAGCCCTTCGAGAGGAGCAGTCGGGCGAGCCACGCGCCGTCCTGGCCTCCGACGCCGCAGACGAGGGCGCGGCGGGGCCGCGACGGACGGGCATCCGGGGAGGCGGCGTCGCGAGAGGAAGGAGCGGAGGTTTCCATCGGGCCCGATGGTACGGCCGCGCCGCGGGCGATTGCACGGATTCCCGGACGCTCGCCGCGTCGAATCAGGCCGATGCGCCGCCCGCGATCCGTGCGGACGGCCGGGGCGTGCCGATAGACTCCTCCCGGCCCGTGCGAACGGGGCGTCCCGCGGAAACCGAAACCGCGATCCCGCCGGATCACCGTCGACATGAGCATCCTCCGCGACGTCTGGGCCATTCTCGCCCCGCAGGATCGCCGCCGATCGGTGCTCGCCCTCGGTCTCCTGCTCTCGATCACCGTCGTCGAGATCCTCAGCATCGGCCTGCTCGTCCCCCTGCTCGGGGTCATGACCGCCGACACCGCCGGGCTTCCGGCGGCGATCCGCGAACGGCTCGGGGCGAACGACGACGCCTCGACCTATCGAGTCCTGCTGCTGCTCATGGCCGGCCTCGTCGCGGTGCATGCGGCGAAGGCCCTGTTCCTGCTGGGAGTGAACTACCTCCTCTCCCGCTACGTGCGCTCGGTGCAAGCCAACGCGAGCCGGCGGCTCTTCACCTCGGCGCTGGCGCAGCCGTGGTCGTTCCACCTGCAGCGGAACTCGGCGGGCATCGTGCACATGGTCGAGGAGACCCGGGCCTTCTCGCAGGTGTGCCAGGACCTGCTGCAGATCGCGTCGGAACTGCTGGTCGGCACCGGTCTGCTCGTGCTGCTGCTCGGGCTCGAGCCGCTCGGGGCGACGCTCATCGCCGTGATGGTCGGGCTCGCGTGGTGGCTGCTGAACCGGATCGTCCGGCCGCGGTCGCGCCGCTGGGCCGCCGCCGGCAACCACCACGCCTACCTGCTGCGGAAGCTGGTGCAGGAAGGGCTCGCGGGCATCAAGGAAGTGAAGATCTACGGCTGCGAGCGGGAGATGCTGGCCGAGTTCCGTCCCCATTCCGAGGCGACCGTACGCAGCTCGACGCTCCAGTGGCTGGTCGAGCAGATGCCGCGGCCATGGTTCGAGACGCTGTCGATGGCGACGCTCTTCCTGATGGTCGCGGCGATGGCGTGGAATGGCGAGCCGGTGCCGGCGCTGGTCCCCACGCTCGGGCTCTACGTGGCGGTGGCCTTCCGCATGCTGCCCTCGGTCAACCACGCCACGCTCGCCATCCAGCGGCTGCGGCGGGCCGAACCGATGATCGGCATGCTGCGCGAGCAGCTCGGGCTCGGGGGTTCGCTGCCCGGGACCGGCCCGGCGGCCCCGATCGCCTTCCGCGACGCGATCCGGCTCGAGGGCGTCTCGTTCCGCTATCCGGGAACGGAGAACGACGTGCTTTCCGGCGTCGACGTCACCATCCCGCACGGCGCGTCCGTCGGATTCCTCGGCAGCAGCGGCGCCGGGAAGAGCACGCTCGTCGACGTGCTGCTCGGGCTGTTGCCGCCGACCGCCGGACGGGTGAGCGTCGACGGGAACCCGATCGAGGATCGCCTCCGCGGCTGGCAGCGCATCGTCGGCTACGTGCCGCAATCGATCTTCCTGCTCGACGCGTCGATCCGGCGCAACGTCGCCTTCGGCGTGCCCGAGTGCGAGATCGACGACGACGCGGTGCGAAGGGCGATCGCCGCGGCCCGTCTCGAGGATCTCGTGCGCACCCTGCCCGACGGGCTCGAGACGATCGTGGGCGAGCGCGGCACGCGCCTCTCGGGGGGCCAGCGTCAGCGGCTCGCGATCGCCCGGGCGCTCTACCGCGACCCGCAGGTGCTGGTGCTCGACGAGGCGACGAGCGCCCTCGACACCGAGACCGAGCGCGAGGTGATGGCGGCGGTCGAGTCGCTGCACGGCGCGAAGACGCTGGTCATCGTCGCCCATCGTCTGAGCACGCTCGCCGGATGCGACGTGCTGCACCGGATCGAGTCGGGCACGATCGTCCGCTCGGGAACCTTCGCCGAGGTGATGGCGGGCGAGACCGCGCCGCCGCGGGCCGGCTGAGCCGGGACGCGATCTCGCAACCCCCCCGCCCCCCACCGCAACCTTCCACCCATGCCCCTCGCACGCTGGATCAACCGTTGGAGGAAACCCGCCACGACCGACGACGCCGCGGCCCGGCGGGTCGCGATGACCGTCGCATGCCGCGACAGCGACCCGATTCCCAAGGTGGCCGACGCCGGACGGACGATCGACCGCGGCGGGACCCGCGTGCAGGTCATGCACGAGGGCTCGCTCGTGGTCGCGGGCGGCTACCACGGCGAGTGGATGGAACGGATCATCCGCGAGTTGCGGGGGCATCACGAGCCGCAGGAGGAACTCGTCTTCCACCACCTGCTCGCCGCGTGCCGGCCGGGCACGCTCATGATCGAGGTCGGTGCGTTCTGGGCCTACTACACCAACTGGTGGCTCGGCGCGGTGCCCGGATCGCGGGCGGCGTGCGTCGAGCCCGACGCGAACAACCGGGCGATCGGCGAGCGGAACCTCGCGCTGAACGGCCGGAGCGCGACCTGGATCGAGGCCTCGGCCGGGCGCGAGCCCTCGCCGCCGGGGCCCTTCACCCGCGAGTCGGACGGGAAGGCGGTGCGGGTGCCGTGCCACTCGCTCGCGAGCCTGCTCGACGCGCTCGGGCGGCCGGCGGTCGAGCTCCTCCACCTCGACTGCCAGGGCGCGGAGGTCGCCTTCCTCGGGTCGCTCGGCCCGGCGGCGAGCGCGGGCCTCCTTCGCTTCGTGATGGTCTCGACCCACCACGCGTCGATCCTCGGATCGACCGCGACGCACGGCGACTGCCTGCGGCTGCTGCAGGAGGCGGGTGCCGTGATCCTGTGCGAGCACACGGTCGACGAGAGCTTCAGCGGAGACGGGCTGGTCGTCGCGAGCTTCCGGCCCGAGGACGCGGCGCTCCGCCTGCCCGAGATGAGCCGCAACCAGCCCCGGAACTCGCTGTTCGGGGCGGGATCGGCCGGTGACCGGCCGGTGATCCTCGCGGGAACCGACAACGGTCCGATGCTCGTCGACGGTCGCGACACGGTCATCGGGGCGGCGCTGCGCGAGCGCGGCTCGTTCGAGGAGGGAATGCTTCGCGAGGTCGTTCGCTTCCTGCGGTCGAGGCACGGCTTCCGGCCCTCGACCCTCGTCGACGTCGGCGCGAACATCGGCACCCACCTGCTCCGCGGCCTGAACGACGGCCTGTTCGAGCGCGGCGTGGGGATCGAGATGGACTCCGACAACTTCCGGCTGCTCACGGCGAACGTGGCCCTGAACGGCCATGCGGCCAGGACGCGGCTCTGGAACGTGGCGGTCTCGGAGGCTCCCGGGACGGCGACGATGGAGGTCGCGAGCGACAACCGCGGCGACCATCGCGTGCGGGCCGACGAGTCGGCGTCCGCACCCGCCGACGGGGCCTTCGGCGAGTCGGGCCGCGCGACGCGGGCCGTGCCGCGCACGACCCTCGACGCGATCGAGGCCGATGGCGGGCTCGCCTTCGATACGGGCACGCTCGTGTGGATCGACGTCCAGGGGCACGAGGGGCACGTGCTGGCCGGGGCGACGGGAATCCTCGGCCGCGGGCGGCGTCCGGCGTTCGTCGTCGAGTTCTGGCCCTACGGCCTCGAGCGTTCGGGCGGGCGGGCGCGGCTCATGCGGTTCCTCGCGGGCTGCCGGTCGGTGCACGACCTCGGCGTGCCGGGATGGGAAACGCGGCCGCCGGTTTCCGCCGCCGAACTCGAGGAGCGTTACGATCGGATGCTCGGCGGACGCGACGACGCGGGGCGGCAGTACCACACCGACCTCCTGTGCATCGCGTGAATCGCCCGATGGAAACGCCCCCGATGACCACGCCCCGCTTCCGGTCGTACGCCCAGAACCTCGAGGACATCCTCCTCTGGAGGGCCCTGCGCCACGTGACGGGCGGCCTCTACCTCGACATCGGCGCCCACGACCCGCGGATCGACTCGGTGAGCCGGGGCTTCTACGAGGTCGGCTGGCGCGGGATCCACTTCGAGCCCAACCCGGAGATGGCCGCATCGCTGCGGCGCGACCGCCCCGACGAGGACGTGCGCGAGGTCGCGCTCTCCGACCGCGAGGGCACGGTCCGGTTCGTGGTCGCCCGGTCGTCGGGCCTGAGCACCGCGGCGGCCGATCGAACCGAGGCGTACCGCCGCGACGGGCAGGTCGCGACGGAGTTCGACGTGCCGGCGACCACGCTCGCCCGTGCGTGCGCGGCGCTGGCCGGGCGCGACGTGCACTGGATGAAGATCGACGTCGAGGGCATGGAGGAGGCGGTCCTGCGCGGCTGGGATCCGAAGGCCCTCCGTCCGTGGATCGTGGTCGTCGAGGCGACCCGGCCCAACTCGATGGAACCGGCCCATCACGGGTGGGAGCACCTGCTTCTCGACGCCGGCTACCGCTTCGTGCACTTCGACGGGCTGAACCGCTTCTACGTCGCGGCCGAGCGGCCCGAGCTCGCCACGGCCTTCTCGGCGGGGGTGAACATCCACGACCTCGCCGGCGGGTGCGAACTCGCCGATTCGAGCCCGTTCGTGGCGGCCGCGGTCGGTCGCGCGCACGCGACCATCGGCCGGATGCGTTCGAGCCGATCGTGGCGCTGGACGCGGCCGCTGCGGGCCCTGCACTCGCTCGTGACCGGCGCCGCGGATCCGGACCGCGAGGAACCGTGACGTCGCCGCACGAAAGCCCGGGCCGCGTGCCTTCCAATCGGGACCTCCGCCGACCGTCCTCCGCGGACCGCGACCCGTTCGAACCGTTCGACCCCTTCGTCCATTGGCCCGGCCGTTTCGCCCTGCGCCGCGCGGTGAAGCGGGTCGTGCTCGGGCGATCGAACCTCGCCACCGAATGGCGTCGCTGGCGGCAGTCGCGTCGGCTGCCCGACGGCCGTCCCGGAAGCCTGCGGCCCGGCGCGAGCCTGCTCGGCTGCAGCCGGGCCGAGAACGGGATCGGCGAGTCGTGCCGGCTCGCGGCCGAGGCGCTTTCGGCGGCTGGCGTCCCGTTCGGCGTGGTGAACATGCCGTTCTCGCTCCACGCCCGCCAGGGCGACCTGCGCACCGTCGCCCACGAGATCCCGTGGCCGGGCCATCGCGCGAACGTCTTCCACATGAATCCGCCCGAGATGCGGCAGATGCTCGAGCTGCTCGGGCGGCGCGGCACGCGGAACCGGCTCGCGATCGGCGTGTGGCACTGGGAGTTGCCGCGACTTCCGGACGGATGGAAGGCCCTCGTGCCGAGGGTCGACGAGTTCTGGGCGCCGTCGCGGTTCATCGCCGAGGCCCTGCGCGAGGCCGGCGCCCGCCGCGTCGAGACGATGCCCCACGGCGTCGCCGTGCCCGAGGCGCCGCCGCTGTCGCGCGGCGAGCTCGGGATCGCCGACGACCGCTACGTCTTCCTCGTGATGTACGACATCGCGAGCTACCAGCGACGGAAGAACCCGGAAGGCGCGATCGAGGCGTTCCGGCGGGCGTTCGGGCCCGACGACCGGGCCATGCTCGTGGTCAAGCTGCAGAACGCCCACCTCGATCCCGCCAAGGCCGAGGCGATCGGGCGGCTCGTCGCCGACCGGCCGTCGATCCGCGTCATCCGCGAGGTCTTCAACCGCGAGCGGGTTTGGGGCCTGGTGCGGGCCTGCGATTGCCTGGTGTCGCTGCACCGCTCGGAGGGCTTCGGCCTCGGTCCGGCCGAGGCGATGGCGATCGGGAAGCCCGTGATCGCGACCGACTGGTCGTCGACGACCGACTTCGTGCACCGCGGACACGCCTGTCCGGTGGGCTACCGGCTGGTGGCGGTCGGCCGCGACGAGGGCCCGTACGAGGCCTCGCAGCGCTGGGCCGATCCCGACCTCGACGAGGCGGCCGACTGGATGCGCCGCCTCGCCGCCGATCCCGCGGCCGGTCGCGAGATCGGGCGGAAGGCGGCCGCGTTCATGGCCGCGAACCTCGATCCGCGTCGGGCCGGCGAGCGGATGCGGCAGCGGCTGGTCGAGCTGGGTGCGCTCGGGCCCCGGGACGATCGGCCGCCGCCGGCGTGAATATCGCCCGCGTCTCGGCGCTCATGCAGCGCCGCTCGACCAGCCGGTAGAAGACGTACGCGAAGGCCAGGCTGATCGCGACCGCGGCGACCATCACGACGCAGGCCCGCAGGGTCGGGGCGTGGCCGAGGAACTTCGTGGCCCTCACCACGGCGACCAGCACCAGGCCGTGCGTGAGGTAGAGGCTGTAGGAGAAGAGACCGAGCGTGAACAGCGGCCGCGACTCGAGCAGCGACCTCGTCCGGGCCGCGGCGCGGGACGTCCCGCCGCCGCGACGGATGTCGACGGCCAGCCACGTCACGAACGACGCCGTCGCGACGGCCGCGAGCACTTCGTAGATCCAACGGACGCGGAAGGACCAGTCGTAGTAGCGTGCGGGTTGAACGCCCGGCGGCTCGGCGGCCTTGAGCCGATCGAGCAGCAGCACCCCCGCCACCGCGACGGCCGCCGTCACCGCCGCGATCAGGCCCCATCGCCATTGTCGCATCGCGACCGCGGCCGGGTGCTCGCCCACGACGACCACGGCGGCGAGCGCCCCGATCGCGAAGATGGGGATCATCCAGGGTAGGAAGTGCATCCACCACCCGCGGACGCAGCCCTCGATGATCACGGCCGCCGCCACCGCGGCGACCGCCAGCATCGCCCAGGAACCGGCGCGGCGCCAGACCGGCACGAGCACGAGCGCGAAAAGCAGGTAGATCTGCCATTCGCAGGCGATCGACCAGAGGATGGCGTCCATCCCGACGACCCACGCAATGCTCGCGTTGTGGATGAGCAGCAGGTGCGCGGCGACCGACGACCATCCGAAACCGACCTCCCGCTGTTGCCACACGTGCCTGCCCGGGTCCAGCCCGGTGATCCACGCGAGCCCGATCGCGCCGGCGAAGAACAGCAGGTAAAGGACGTACGCCGCGTAATACGGCGGAAGGATGCGGATCGCCCGGCGTCGCAGGAACCCTCCGATCCCGCCCCGCAGGGTGAAACCGTGGGTCACCACCGGCACCGCGAGCAGGAAGCCCGAGAGCACGAGGAAGACCGATACCGCGAGATAGCCGTGGAGCAGCGGCTGCTGCAGCGCCCGCAGGACCGGGTTCGACGACCCCTGGGCATTCAGCGTCGCGTGGAACAGCACGATGGCCAGCGCCGCGAGGCCGCGCAGCCCGTGCAGGAAGTCGAAGCGCGGGCGGTCGGGAACGGGAGCGGGAACGGCGTCGGGCATCGGAATCTCGGACCCGGCCGCGGGCCCGGTGCGAGAGCCAACTGTCGGCCAGGAACCTCCGTTCGTCCAGCGGAATCCGGCGTGAACCACGACGGCAACGCCTCGCTCGGCCCCGCGCGGCCGGGTTATCCTCGACTCCGGCGTGCTCCAACGGCGTCCGAAGCCCTTCCCAGACCTTCCCATGACCTTTCCATGACCTGTCCATGAGGAGCCCCGATCATGCCGCCCCGGCCGCGCCTGCCGGCGTGAATCTCATCGGCCACGTGACCGGACCGATGGGCCTGGGCGTGGCCGCCCGCAACACGCTGGCGATGCTCGATGCGAGCGGCCGCCGCTTCACCGCGATCGACATCGATGCCGGAGGCGGCCGCGGCGGGGTCGACCGGTCGTGGCAACGGGCCATCGCGTCGCCGCCGGATGCCCCCCACCCCGGCAACTGGTTCCAGCTCAACCCTCCCGAGATCGCCGCGCGGGTCGCGGGCCGGCCCGGCTGGCTCGAGCCGCACGCCCACGCCAACCGCTGCG
>JBEIUL010000266.1:0-4236 GCA_040374395.1 Phycisphaeraceae bacterium | reverse complement strand
GGTCCACTGGTTCCGAATCGCCGACCGCTACCGCCGCCAGATCGCCGAGACCAATCTGGCCCTCGTCCTCGCGATGGCCAAGCGGGTCCGGATGGGCGAGGTCGAGTTCGCCGACCTCGTGAGCGAGGGCAACATGGCCCTCCTCCGCTCGGTCGACAAGTTCGACTGCGGCCGGGGCTTCAAGTTCTCGACCTACGCCTGCCGGGCGATCCTCAAGGCCTTCAGCCGCCACGGAGTGAAGACCAGCAAGTATCGCCAGCGTTTCCCGACCGATTTCGATCCCGCGTTCGAGAAGTCGAACCACCTCGAGACGGTCCGGGCGACGAGCGAACGCGACTCGGCCGAGGAGGTCAAGCACATCGTCGACCGCAACGTCGCCGACCTTTCCGACGTCGAACGGACGGTCATCAACCACCGCTTCGGGCTCGACACCCCCACCGATCGGCCTCCGCTCACCCTCGAGCAGGTCGGGCACCTGATCGGGGTCACCAAGGAGCGCGTCCGACAGATCCAGAACAAGGCTCTCGAGAAGATCCGGCTCGCCCTCGAGGCCGCCGATCCCGATCTCGCCCGGGCCGCCGCCGAGCGGGTGGCCGCCTCGCGGAACTGAGCCTCCAGAGGTCATCCACACCCGATCGCACGGGGTTCCGGCACCGGCCGGGACCCCGTTTCCATTCCCTGAACGATCCCGGGCATCGCTAGACTCCCCTCCTCGGAAGAGGTCCCCAACCACATGGTCCAGAAGGTCTACGCATCAACCTCGGCGGCCCTTGACGGGCTGCTTCGCGACGGCCTGACCGTCGCGGTCGGCGGCTTTGGTCTTTGCGGCATCCCCGAGCAGTTGATCCTCGCCCTCCGCGACAGCGGTGTCCGCGACCTGACCGCGGTCAGCAACAACGCGGGCGTCGACGGCTGGGGTCTCGGCCTCCTGCTGAAGACCCGGCAGATCCGGAAGATGATCTCCAGCTATGTCGGCGAGAACGCGGAGTTCGAGCGGCAGTTCATGGCCGGCGAGCTGCAGCTCGAGTTCAATCCGCAGGGAACGCTCGCCGAGCGGCTGCGGGCCGGCGGGGCCGGCATCCCCGCGTTCTTCACCCCCGCCGGGGTCGGGACGGTGGTGGCCGACGGGAAGGAAGTCCGCGAGTTCGACGGACGCACGTACGTCATGGAACGGGGCATTCGGGCCGACCTCAGCCTGGTGAAGGCGTGGAAGGCCGACAGCGCCGGCAACCTCGTCTACCGGAAGACCGCCCGGAACTTCAATCCGATGGTGGCGGCGTGCGGGAAGGTCACCGTGGCGGAAGTCGAACAGATCGTCCCGATGGGTGAACTTGATCCCGACGGGATCCATACCCCGGGGATCCATGTGGACCGGATCGTCCAGACGGTTTCCGAGAAGCGGATCGAGCAGAGGACGGTCCGCGGCTGACGAGACCGCGACGGCAAACCCATTGATTATCGGACAACAACTCCCTCTCCACCCGCGGCGAGGACATCCGGCCGATGTCGAGACCGGGTCGGACCGATTCATCAATTTCCCTCCGCGCGTTCCAATGCCGCGGACGAATCTCCGTTCTTCCGGCTTCCGACGGGAATCCTTCACCGCCGGCCGCCTCCGTCCACGTTCCCGCTGATCCGAACCGACCGCGAACAGGACCGAGACCCATGACGAACCCCTTCGCATCCCGCCTCAGCAATCCCGTCCGCTCCCTCCTCGTCGGGCTCGTCCTGGCCGCGGCTCCGGTTGCGGCCGCGCCGGCCGTCGCCCAGTTCGGCGGGCAGGCCGGGTTCGCCGAGGCCTTCCGTCCCGACTTCCTCGCCCGCGACATGAACCTCTTCGTCGAGACCCTCGCGATCGAGGAGTGGCAGCGGCCGATCCTCGAGACCCTGCTCGAGGACTATCAAGTCTCGTTCAACGCCGGGGTCGACCAGGTCCGGCAGCGGATGACCGAGATGAAGGACGCGGTCGCCGGCGCCAGCCCCGACCGGGTCATGGCGATGATCATGGGACCGATCGACCAGTGGACCCGCGAGAAGGCCGAGCTCCGCGACCGGTTCCTCGAGGACGTGAGGAGCCAGCTCTCGCCGGCTCAGCAGGAGAACTGGCCGCGGTTCGAGCGGGCCCTCCGCCGCGAGAAGTACCTCGACCAGGGCGAGCTTTCGGGCGAATCCCTCAACCTGCTGCTCGTGCTCCGCGAGACCGAGCTGTCGCCTCAGGTGATGTCCGCGATCCGGCCGACCGTCGACGAGTACGAGCTCCGTCTCGACGAGGCTCTGCAGACCCGCCAGAGCCAGATCACGAGCGTGCAGGAGGACGTCAAGAGCGCGATGAGCGCCAACGACTTCGACGCCGGGCTCCGGGCGATGTCGCAGATCATGGCCGCCCGCGTCATGGTGCGCCAGGCCCAGGACGCCGGCATCGAGTCGATCGCCGCGTCGATCGGCGAGTCGGGCGAGGAGGCCGCCGCGGCCGAGTTCCGGGCCACGGCGCTCCAGCGCGGCTACGCGAAGGTCTACCGCGACGACCCGATCATTCCGCTGTTCGCCCGCGCCCTCGAGATCGAGGATCTCACCGCCGACCAGCGCGGCGCGCTCGTCGTCCTGCAGGGCAGCTACGTGGTCGAGGTCGACGCGGTGAACCTCCGCTACGTCGACGTGCTCCGCACCGAGGAGCCGCGCGAGCCGCAGCGGCGGATCGAGATCATGAAGGCCCGCCAGCGCGGCGAGACGATCGGCGGGAACCGCGAGTCCGAGGCGATCGCGGCGATCCGCACCGAGCGCGAGGACCTCTACCAGCGCACCCGCGAGGCGATCTTCGCGATCCTCAATCCCGAACAGCAGGCCCAGCTTCCCGGCTTCGGAAAGGTCGCCGGGACCGAACCTCGGGTCGGCAAGCCGGGCACCGACGGGCTTCGCGGGGCAAACGAGGTCGATCCCCTGTCGAACTCCAACGGAGGCCGTGCTTCGCAGCCGGTGCAGAAGGAAGCCGACAGCGACATCCAGCAGAAGCAGATGAACCAGAAGCGGCGGGGCGACACCGGCTCCGCGGGGGGCACGCGCGGCGTGCCGGTCCCGTCGACGACCGATTGAGACCCGATCCAGCACGGACGCCACCACCCGATGGACACGAACGGAACCCGATCCCCCGTCGAAGCGACCGCGACCCGCCCCGCCGACCCACGCGAGCGGTGTCGGGCCCTCGGCATCGACTGGCTCGAGCAGGCGCCCGAGGTCATCGAGGAGGCCGTCCGTCTCGTCGAGCCCGACGTCGCGGTGCGGCTGCGGGTCGTCCCGATCCGCATCGAGCGAGGCCGGCTGCTCGTGGCCATGGCCGATCCGCTCGACATCGCGAGCGTCGACGAGCTCGCGACCCTGACCGCCCGCCCGGTCTCCCGCGTCGGGCTCGACGCGGCCCTCTTCGCCGACCTGATGCGGGCCCACTACGGCACGACCGCCGCCCGCATGGCCGAGAGCCTCGCGGGCAACGCCGAGATGGCCTCCGACGGCCTCGAGCACAACCTCGACGCCATCGAGGCGGACGACGTGCACCGGATGGCCGAGCAGCCGACGCTCATCAACCTGGTGAACCTCGTGCTGCTCGAGGCGATCCAGGGACGGGCGTCGGACGTGCACATCGAGCCCTTCGAGTCGGAACTCAAGGTCAAGTACCGCATCGACGGCGTGCTCGTCGAGCAGCCGCAGCCGCCCAAGCACCTGCAGGCCGCGCTCATCGGCCGCGTGAAGATCATGGCGGGCATGAACATCGCCGAGCGGTACGTGCCGCAGGACGGCCACATCACCCTGCGCTTCGAGGGCCGCAAGGTCGACATCCGCGTCTCGACCGTGCCGACGCTGTACGGCGAGTCGGTGGTGATGCGAATCCTCGACAAGAGCAACCTCCCGCTCGAGCTGGCGACCCTCGGGATGTCCGAGCGGCACCGCGCGATCCTCGACCGGATGCTCGAGAAGCCCCACGGGCTGGTGCTGGTCACGGGCCCGACGGGCTCGGGCAAGACCACCTCGCTGTACGCGGCGCTGTCGAAGCTGTACGACCCGCGGAAGAAGATCATCACCATCGAGGATCCCGTCGAGTACGAGCTCTCGGGCATCAACCAGATCCCGGTGAACCCGAAGCGCGGCCTCACCTTCGCGACGGGCCTCCGGGCGATCCTCCGCCAGGATCCCGACATCGTGTTCGTCGGCGAGATCCGCGACGGCGAGACCGTCGACATCGCG